>CAYWRR010000170.1:0-5294 GCA_964460425.1 uncultured Nitrososphaera sp. | reverse complement strand
TTGTGTTCCTCAATAATTTAGTTGTCATTACAGCAGATAAAAAAATACATCAAAAATAGAAACGAATTTGAATGTAAGCAAAAGTTATCTATTCAATCGTATTATTTTATTTCCATTCCCATACTTTGACAGTGTAATTACCTGACTCTTCGATGGCAGCTTCAAACATTCCAACTAAATTATTGAGGAACACAAGTTTCCCGCTTGAAGATGTAGTATAAAAATTTGCACCCACATAATGCATAGCTCCAGAATTAATTATTTTACCTACTCCTTGTGATGTGGCAGTGGCTACTTCATTACCTCCATCTCTTGTCATTAATACATCTCTTCCTTGCCCCTGATGCCCTCTCACAGTCCAGTAAGTCCAGTAGATTTAATATTTCCTCGACACGCTCCTTCAGCGGACATAGATATCTCTAGTCTTGGTGCCCCATCTTCGTCTGCGTCTAAAACTCTCTTGCCTGTAGTTTTACCCTTTCCTTCGTAGATTAAATCTCCTAATACCGTACTATCTCGGTACTAAGGACATACATTTATACAAAATGGTTAGCTGCATGAATCGATTTGCAATTGACTATATATATGAAAGAACTCTACTCTTCGTAACCATCTGCTAATGATGAATTGCCAGAAAAGCAGTAGCTAGCTTTATGAAAGAAACATGTTGTTTACCATAGTGCTATGTAGAAGGTGGGTATTATCACGCAGCTAATGTTTATCTAACATGGAACATTTCATTCAGATCGCTTCCAGATCCTCCAGGATTAGGTCCACCTCCGATAACATATATTATATCATCAAGGGCTATAGCCGCAAGTCCATGTCTGGCAGTTGGCATTGGTGATTCGGATCTCCATTCATTAGTTACTGTATCGTACTTTTCGTTGTTGTCAAATGTTCCTGCTGGCATTTCACCTCCAAATACGTAGATACTCCCGTTTGCAGCAGCTGAAGCAAGACCTCCTCTTTTTGAAGGCAATGGTTCAAGTACAGTCCAAGCATCTGTTATTGGATCATATACTTCATTAGCATCAACATTGGTCGCCATACCGGAGGTTCTGCCTCCAATGACATATAATTTGTCATCAACTACTACGGATGTAAGGTGTTCTCTGGCTGTCGACATAGACGCTTTTTCTGTCCAAGAGTCTGTAGCCGGATCATATGCCCAGTTGCTTGATGTTGTTCCCGATCTGTCAACCCCTCCAACTGCATATAAAGTTCCATTAATAAAATTGGCTGTAAGTGCGCCTCGAGCATCAGGAAGATCCTGCCCTTCTGTCCATTGATTGCTATCTGAATCATAAATGAATAATTTGTTTGATAGATCTCCTCTGTTTAGATAGCCTCCCCCCACTACATACAATTTGCCATCATATGATGCTGCTGCAGTATGATCTAATGGCTGAGGTAGAGGCGGTACTATTGTATTTGACCACTCGTCTGTATTTGGATCATATACTTCTACAGAAGTACTACTACCAGTTTCATCAAAGCCACCAATGATGTATATCTTATCGTTTAGAGCAGTGCCAGCAATTTCAGACCTCGCAGTTAGCATTGAAGCTCCAGTTGTCCAGAATGCTTCTGCAGCCGATGGTGAGGCGTCAACCCACGGTAGAATAAATGATATACTAAATAACAACAAGAAGAAAAGACCCAGATTTGGTTTTACTAGTTTAAAGATAAACATATCCTATGACCTAACACTTGTTTAAGAATATTGGGTAAGCATATTTGTTTATTTGTCTTGGCATATATTTGACCTGTTAGTAGGCCTTAGTATTATAATTTGTGAATATGGCTAAACACTGTAATATTAAGCCAAGCATCATTTAGAGGATCAGTTGCAGAACTAACAATGTAACCGTTGGTATGCAGTTGATAACCTGATTCGCTCATTACCAGATCATATACACTTATATCTTAACTAACTATATGTTAGTTCATGACCAGAAGACGGTCACCACATGACTATCACGAAGTGAAGGTTCTGGATCCGGAAACCTTCTGTCCAAAATGTGGAGCTGAAACCGGACACATATGTGAATGGTGTGGCATTTGTAAGATATGCCATGGAGGTCATGCCAGGGAGTTTGAAGAATTGTAACAATGACCAGGTGTTGGCTGCGATCAATCTGCCGTTTTAGACTTTGCTAGCACACTCTATGTACTTGCTAGTTGGATGGTAAATATAGTAATTTCTTCCTGTGCCTTCCTGTCTTAATTTCCAATGGTTTGCTTCATATACTGCCTGGGCTTCACAGTAGGAAATAGTGCCTGATCCATGATGGACACGAGACGCCATAAGACTATCAAAGTTTGCATGTCCCAGACCAAGTGCATGACCAATTTCATGCTTGGCTATTTGTTCGACCTGATCGTTACTAAACTTAAACGGAAATCCTAGCTCGTAAATGTTAATAAAAGACTTAGCGATAAGTCCGTATCTATCAAAAAAATTCCTAGTCAACCCGGCTACTTCGCTTTCGCTGTCTCTAAACCTTATCTCTATATCTGCTTCATGGCTATTCTGTACTTCATGAAATGTCAATCCTTCTATTTTTTTATCCCACTCCCCAAAAGCATCATACACTGCCTCATTTTTTTGTATGTTTGATTCTGGGCCTTGTAAACTAACACTATCTTTATTGTTGTTGTCGTTGTTGTTGTCGTTGTTGTTGTCGTTGTTGTTGTCGTTGTTGTTGTCATCATTATCTATTATCATAAATGTAAGCTCTCCATCAGCAAGTTCTTCTCCCCATGCACAGCATACACTGATCACATTACGATCTGATATGGTTGGCAAATCTGTACCATAATCATCGAAGTACCTGTTATTCGACGCTGAGTTGTTGGTAGATGCTTCCCATATTACGGCTAGGAGAAATGCAGATATCGCTGCCAAGAGTATCGTAAAAGCTGTTCCTATATGGAAATAGGTATTGCTACTCTTAATTGACATTTTTTCCCTTAATACGCAATTCCATGCTCACTATATACTCATCAACATAATATTTTCCTTGCTGATCGGAGCTAGGATAAAAAAATATTATATTATAGATCAAAGTTTGAATTAGCTCAACCTACCCAGAGATAAAACTGTACAGGATTCCAGATTGGTCGCCTGCAATAATATCAGGAATATTGTCATTGTCTATATCAGTACTAAACACATTTGAAGAAAGTGGAGAGCTTAAATGCAAAGATCCTCCCAGTTCAAGAACAGATTTCTTATTTGTCAGCGTTAATATATTGAGTTCATCCTTATCAAGATTAGGAATTATCAGATCGTCCTCATTTTGGTCATTATCAATATCTAGAATATTATACATATCAATATTTCTTAGTCCGAATGTGTGAGCAGAAAAACCTGCTGTCTCAAATGCAGTAGTGTTACCGTTTTCGAGATCTACAAGTTTAACTATTCCTGATAGGTGGGGGGTTTCATTAACTAATATTATCTTTTTCCCTTTAATGATATCCTCTACCACACCCAACACAAGCATCCACCTAAAACCTTGTCCTATTGGCTCGCCAGAGTAGACAAGTGAGTATGACGAATTATATATATCATAAATTAATAAGTTGCTCCCCTCTATCTTGTCGCTAGCTACTAATGCGACTTTTTCTGAATAAGGATATTCTCTGCTGGTATCTTTGTTGTTATCATCGTTACTAGAAGTAAATGCGAAAGGAGCAATAGCTTCAAAGACCTTGTCCTGTGGCGCAGTGATGCTACTCCTCAAACAGAATGTATAACCACATCTCTCAATGACTTGTAGCTCAGTAGGCTCAAGTTTGTCTCCTAGCGCACCATGCGGATAGTTTGAAACAGGATGCGACAGTATCAATATTTCTGAAAATCCATCCTTATCTACATCTGAAAGGGTAATTCTAGCATCAGGTAATATATCAGTAAAATTAAGTGACTTTGCGACAAGGTTTAGCGGTTTGTTATAATCGTTTCCTATCGTATTTGCATGATTATTTTTATTACTTATTTCTAAAAGAGTTCCATTTTCAGATATCGCTAAAAGTACTTGTTGCTGCTGCTTCTCGTTACTACTATCTGTTGTGTTATAGGTGACAGGTTGAGTTAGCGGAGATAATGTTGGTTCATTAAACCATCTTATTGTACTGCTATTATCTTGTTCTATAATAGCGAGACTGCCGTTATTGGCGACAGAGAGGATTTCAATATGTCCATCACTATCTAGATCTGCTGTAACTGGACCACCAGATTCTGATGGAGCATCTACCTTGAATATTTGGGGGTCACTTATTATCCCAGATCTGCTAACATTCAGTTTATGTATATTCCCATCGCTAGTTTGCACAACAATTATGTTATCATCGCTAACCTGATAACCTATGATCCAAATTATTGATGAGGGCAGTTTAGTTTTGATAGCACTGTTAGGATAGATGCTGCCAGAATCTGAAGTAGCAGCATCAATCTGATTTATATCTAATACTAAGAGTATCCCTATAATACTTGCAATGATAATAATGGAAGTCTTAGTTGAGGTAGCTATCTTAATTTCTGTCTCCTTTGAAACGCTTGTATCTAACCAGACAGCTCCTTATTATCCTATTAGGAACACGCCTAAGAAATTCTGTTGAAGTTAAGCGTAACGGTATCTGATATATCGATAGGACTCAACCACTGTCTCTTAAGCTCAAAAAGTGGATATAAGGGGATGCTTTGGCTACACAAGCTTATCAGGTAAAGCAAAATACCTCTAGTACTATAAAGTACAGTTAGAATTGGAAGACAACGAAATTCCTGAGGACATCAATGTGCACAAAAAAATTTGGGGCAAAAATGCAGACGAAGTTGCTTATGGTAAAAAAGAAAGAGCACAAGAAGAAGATGATGAAACTCGATGCCCTATTTGTGACTCAAGGATAGATGAATTTGGCTATTGTGCATGTGGAGGCAATTTAGGAATTAGTTAGTAACATTTTTTGTTGTAAGACTGGTTTTTAAATCCTAGTACTTCTGCCATAAGGTTATACCTACATATTTGCTTCCGGTAAGTCCAGTTTACGTCCAAAGAGCAGAAAAGAAGAGTGTCGAGTCGATCATCGACACTCCTACAACTGCGAAGTACATCTTAACTCAAGCAGTAGGTCGAATCTTTGATAATATCAATCTTGATTACTATTATCTAAGTATAGCCAGAAATCTGAAGGTGAAAATGTGCGTTGACTTCAATACTCCTACGCTAAGTAGAATAAATTCTCTTTATAGATCGTTTGCTGAAAATAAAGGAGGGTTGGTCTGC
>CAYWRR010000169.1:0-5331 GCA_964460425.1 uncultured Nitrososphaera sp. | reverse complement strand
GTAGCAATTGGCTTCATTCCAACATATTATTCTCTATTTATGAGCCACGTTGAATTCCCGCAGAAGACCATCCTTGGTTGCTTTTACTAAACTTCGAAGCTCATTATTGTCATCGCTATCCTTAGTTAGTTGGTTTATCCTAATTTGAGATAATCCTAATGATCCGAGTTCTACCATAAGATATGATCGCTCATGAGCTTCTGTCGGCAAGTGAATTTCGGACATAGTACTGTATATACATAGCACTATTATATACATGAAATAACAGATTGTTTAGAATAGCGATGTCACTTTAGCCAGTAACAGAACCGAATTAACGACTGTTCAATACTCCATATCCTGCCAGCTTGGTGCAAATCTCTTCAATATGTTTTGAGTAAAGCTCGGTTGTTGTACCGATCATGTCTAGAAGTGCATCTCTGCCTTGACAAAGGTGCTCCATTTGCCATAAGGGTATTTTATTTCCTGATTGTGAATATAAAAATTACCATTCTTTACCAGTTGTTCGTCGCCTTCAAAGTCCTCAATAATCTTCCGTTCATTATGTCCTTTTTAGGACATTCTACAAGATAGATTATTACCTCAAACTCTCTAATCTAAGAGGATTGGCTTCTTTCTTCTTGTTTTTCTTATCGCTTGCGATGGCGCTACATAATAGGTCAATAGCTCAATGAAACCTCCTGTAAGCATCGATATGCAGCATGGAATCAGGATCGCAATGCTCGTAATGCGATAGACGATATTGCGACAGCAGCTTGAATAATAAGAATATGGTATATGAATTACAAAAACCAACACGGCACGATGATCAATCGCTCACATGCTTTTTGCTACAATACTGTAAAAACTCAGATTCATGAATAAAAATACAATTGATCTTAGAGTAGTGATTGTGCAGACACTGCTGAACCAATCATTATTGTTGCATTACGCAATTGGCAAGAGGGAAGCAAGCAGGATAAAGAAACAAACGTTGAGCCGCAAAATCCCAGAATAAAAGGGTTTCCAATTGGATAAGCGATAGTTACCCACATCGCGGAGAGCTTGTATCTCTCTAGATGCGTAGATTGAAGCGTACATACGAATTAGACTTCGAGCCTTCTTTTTGATTTAAATAATAGCGTCTGATGGTTTCTTTGCTGATTTCATCCTGCATTATGATTTCTCCGCGCCTTCCAGGCGTTTTTCCCTCCTGATAGTTCACTCTCCTTCTTTCGTCCTGTAGTTCATTAT
This sequence comes from uncultured Nitrososphaera sp., assembly GCA_964460425.1. Classification (GTDB taxonomy): domain Archaea; phylum Thermoproteota; class Nitrososphaeria; order Nitrososphaerales; family Nitrososphaeraceae; genus Nitrososphaera. The sequence goes on along the minus strand of CAYWRR010000169.1, from coordinate 4,098 downwards.
CGCGCTTTTTCTTGAGCTCTGCTGCATACGCTACACGAAAAATTAGCTCTTGTATTGTAGCATCTTCACCCATTTCTTGTGACCTCTTAACTGTGAAGAAAAGACGTTTCAGTACCTTCTGAAGGCCCTATTGTGCGAAGACAACAATAGCCACAATAATCGGTGTTCGGTCTGCCATGACAGATACATTCACATCTGCCATGTATCTGATTTTTACTAAATTTTCTCAATATGTTTTATATACACAGTATGGGTATTTAACTAAATCCTATATCATCGGTTGAGATTTTTGGCATAGCACGTACACAGGATATGTACTTTAGGGACAATAGCTGATATGCGAAATACGATTGTTCTAGAAGGAAAATAAACTATCCCATCCCAAACATTCTCCGATGCGAAGGATTCTCTTTGCTTGTTCATTATGCAGCTGAAAAGAGGACATTACGGCAGAGTCTTTCTTTGATGTTGGCATACGAAGACGTGTTGGCCTCCGCATTTAATGATTGGCCTAATAATTCTAAACTATATGTGCACTCCTAATGGTTGTTGCTTTGGTTATTGCAATGTCATTGTACTAGCATAATAATGACAATCGAGGATAGATACACGGTTGTACAACACTTTATCGGGCTTGCATATATAGTCGCATTGCCTATCTCAGATTGATAAGAATGAAATACAGGAGTAGAACAGAACTTGCTTCTAATATTTTAGAGGCAGCAAACGGTGGCGCTGCCAAGACCAAGATAATGTACAAGGCATTTCTTTCATATGCACAGTTAGAAGAATATCTTGCAATGTTGATTCAAAATGGCCTCATGGCACATGATAAGGAAGCAGAGACGTACTGGACTACAAGCAATGGAATTAGATTCGTTGAGACCTCTAGACAGCTGAGCGAATTACTCATACCAGGAGCTCTCGAAAATAGGCTGACAAGACATGTTTCATAATGAAGAAGAAAATCCCAAGCCGCCATCCGCCTGCCCAAGATGTGGCAGGACAACCAAGTTTGGCGGAAGATGTGAATGTGAACAGATATTGTGGTAGCACTTAAAATCTGTTAATAAAGACTCAAAGAATAGGCATTCTAGTACAGTAAAGTACTAACTTTGCTTTGACCAAATGTAGATGTCTAATGTGTAGTGGGGCACTTCATAAATCAACATCATATTATAGACTCGATCTATACAATAACATGCTGTCAGATCTATCCCTGAGCAACCTGCCCCTAGTTGATTGTCCGGTAGAGATTCCGGATCCAAGGGGTGGCACAAGAGATAAGCCAGAATCACAATCATCTACATGGCCAGTAGCCAATGCAAATCCACCGCTGCTCTTTAACTTCTTGGTGTAACAAGACACTCAGATTACACTGAGCAGAATGAATACCGAAAGCATGATGATGAGCACAACTAGTACACAGCGATAATGCCGCAAATTCTGCACGCTTTTTTCTTTTAATTTGGTCAGTTTTTAAACCTTGAAAAATAATAGGTCATGCATAGGTTATCGAGCTGTAGCTGTAATATTGCATCCAATCACTTGGCTCTACTAACAGCATAGGATTGATGGCTAATTATACTCTTCAATTTAGTAATTCCATAGCCAGATTTAGATGATATGAGCACAGGGGTTGATATTCCTAAAACCTCAGATATTTTCTTTACAATCTCTTGTGAATCAAGCCTGTCACACTTGGTAAAAACCATCAGGACCTTCGACTTGTCTACCTTTAGCTCTTCAAGTACTTCTCTGCAAGCTGCATGTTTTATTCTGATATCTTGTAAATCCTCCGATATATCAATTAGAAGCAAAATTAGGTCTGCCGCAAGTGATTCTTCCAATGTTGACTTGAATGCATCTATCATGTATGTCGGAAGCCTGCTAATAAAGCCAACAGTATCTGTGAGCAGGATTTCTCTAGCATCTATTTTCGATAGTCTGGTAGTTGTAGACAGTGTCGTAAACAGGCTATTGGAGATCTGCTTATGTTCGCCCGTTAGTAAGTTGAACAGGGTAGTCTTTCCGGAACTCGTATATCCAACCAGCGAAACAACAGGCATCCCAGTCTTTATTCTCTGCTTGTGGTATAGGTCACGTTTCCGATGAGCGTCATCTAATTTCTCTTTGATAAATGAAATACGTCTTTTCAAATTACGGAATTTTACATCCACTACATATTCTCCCATACCTCCTTTACCAGAGCGCTCGCCCCCGGAGGTCAACTTAGCATTTTCCCTGACTCGAGGCATTTCGTATTGGATTTCAGCCAGTTCAATCTGCAGTTTTGCCTCTGTTGTAGTGGCCCGAGTATAAAATATGTCAAGTATCAGGCGTTCTCTGTCGATTACTTGTACTCCGGTAAGCTTTTCAAGATTGTATATTTGTCTTGATGTAAGGTGCTCATCAATGACTATCTCCTCAGCTTTGGATTCTCTAACGAATTCCTTTATCTGCTCAGCTTTTCCTGAGCCAATTCCATAGTGCGAATGATTCAGGTATTTTTGACTAAACACTCCAACAATTAAGCGATCTGATGAATCTACAAGGCTTTTTGCTTCTTCCACTGCGAAAGCATGCGGATAAGTTACAAGAATCACAGGTGTCTTTGATTTGTGGCTCGAAGGAAGAGACGACAATTTTTCAGGACCAATCCATATATTCTTCTGCAAAGTACTGATTCCTGTGTCCTCTTGAACAGGTGTGAGATGGATCAGAGCTTGTTACCATTGATTTAAAGCTGTCAGTACCGTCTTCAGGCACATAAACTCCAGGAAATACCTCCCCACAGCTTTTGCATTTTAACATCAACATTGGCATCTACTACTACAACGTCTCCTGCATCATCATAGTACTCAAGCAATCTTTAGTCTTCAAGTCTTTGAACCTGTTTCTAATGGTTACTATGTTAGTCCTGCAGCCTCAGCTATATCCCTCTGAGTTGTAGTCTCGCCGTTGGTGAGGCAAGATAGGTAAAGGACTGTTACTGCAAGACCAATAGGATCCTTCCCGCCAGATATTTCTTTATTGATGAGATCATTCATTGTAGACATTTCCATTCGCTGGGTCTTCTCACCCAGTTTAGCCTTATTTGCTATCTTGACAATACATTTCATGAGATCCATTGAGGGCACTTTGATGTCAAGTTTCAGAACAAGTAACCTATAACTACGTGAAAGCACCTTACGTTTTACATTCGTAATTTCAGTAAAATCACGGAGGGTTCTTGCAGCTCCCATCTCTCTGCATGCAATGCATGTTGCCGCGGCAAGTATGGAAGATACCGACCTACCTCGTGCTAGTCGCTTTCCTTGCGCTTTCCTGTAGATATAAGCTGTTTTTTGAACTATCGCATCTGACAAACCGAGTTTGTCTTTGAACCTTTCAAGTTCGCTAAAGGCTGCCATTAGACTCCTATGACCTGTGCCTCGGACTCTAGTTCTGGCATCCAAAGTTCTTAACCTTTGCATTCTATGATTCATAGACGCGTCCAAATTATGTCCAGTAGAATCCTTGTTTACTTTGCCGATTATTGTGGATAATCCCATGTCGTGAAATGCAAGCAAACTAGGAGATCCTACTCTTTGGCTGCTGTTATTCTCAGAATCAAAGGTTCTCCATTGTGTGTGGTTTTCCATTGCTTTATCTGGCGATACCCGTCCGCAATTGCCACGGATTATCTCACCAGATTCTAGATCTGTGACCTGACGACCGCTATCACATATACAATATACGATTGAAGATCGCATGACTATGAAGAAGAAACTACATATGTGGTTTCTTACTACTGTATTAACAGCTGTATTTAGGAGATTCAGCTATATTAGCAGGACCAGAGCTTAAGTTTTATTTATACTATTTTTGTAATACGGTGCCAGAATAGTATTAGTCGCAGTATCGACATGAGGCAATATTCTATCTTCTATGATATCTAGCGCCCTACTAACATAGTCATTCGTAAGCAGCGAAGGCATTTGCAGCCGAAGTGACTGTGGAAGTGCTGAATTGATTGCATGAAGTATTCGAATTTGTTCGTCAACATCGTTTTGATATCTACACCTTGCAATAAGTGAGGTCAGTTGATCGAAAACC
>CAYWRR010000168.1:0-5344 GCA_964460425.1 uncultured Nitrososphaera sp. | reverse complement strand
CCTCGATTTCTCTCGGGAACAATACTTCATATGGCTCCAGTACCTCTCTAAGAATTATCCTTCCTTTCTATGAAAACTTGTACTTGATTATCCTATTGTTGCCACATGGCTCTTCAAATCTTTCTATCAAGCCCTTATCTACCACGTCATCTATTATTACCCTATGCTTTACATTGTTTAGACCCCAATAACTCATTATCCTGGTCTGATTAAGCTCTCCATATTTTGACGCTTTAGTATGACGTCCTTTCTGATATAGACCCTCGCGGTATTCATGAACCATTTTAACCAGGAAGTTTTTTGGGCTTATATTGCATGTTTGATTAAGATCGATGACTAGCGAAAACCTCTGAGATGCTCTTGTATACCTGTCAACAGCACAATGGTATGGTGCACCCTTTCTAGAATGCCTTACGGATGAAGCCTTAGATTAAGGGTGTGGTAGCTATGCTAAATGTCAATGGTGAACAATAGTTAAAATAATTCATTCAGAAGTGGGATCGATGACAAATTCAAAACTACGATTGATAAAATGGCTGACCGCGGCAACACCTGCTTTGGTACTTACAGTTGTTATGGGTGGTCCGGCAGTACTACAGCTAGCCGTAATGGCAATTCGCTATAACAGGTCCAGGGAATTTGGATGATTTTTTTGCAAGCCATAATATACGTGAACCTTTGTTGGAGCTATCTTGTTAAAAAGGCTAATTTTTCAGCTGACCAGAGACTTTTTTGCTTGAGCTACTGCAAAATAGACATGCCCAAATGTTTAAATGGCAGCAGCACTGCGCCACCTAATACTACCCAATATCCAACTGTGTAACGTGACTGATAACTTTTTGAGGTTCTAATCTGCTTAAGGAATGAATAATAATACGAAGATAGAGAGAGAGCAGAAGAAAGAATGAGAAGGTTAGGCGCTCCCATGTATTATAATAAGTAATTTGCAATCTTCTGCGAGCCTATTTCCTTCCCGACCTGATCTGGCGTATTATGTCAAGTACATCGTCAGCGTCCTCCGCCTCTGGATTAATCTCTAGATAAGAGTTCAGGACTTTTAATGCTTCTAAAGCATTGCCCTTTTTAAGAAGTACGATCCCTTCGTCTCTTACTGCATCAGGGTTGTACCGGTCAATGGCAAGCACCATTTCATTTGCAATATTGTATCTGTCCATATCCTGTATTTCGTAGTAACTTCTTTTCAGATTGTTCAGCATCCTTATCAAAACTTGGGCTGCAGTTGCTTTCTCCACAAGTGCATGGGTAAGAGGAATGTTCTGTCTTGGATATCCTTGATCAATCAACGCTTTGAGTGAATAGTCGTCCATTATCCTACCACCATTAAACGGATCGACGATGATCTCACCACTGTTGTCCTCGAGAATATGCTTGATCAAAAAGTGGCCGGGAAAGTTCACAGGGTACATCTTGAAGTTCATCGAGCGGGCGACTCTCATGTAAAGTATGCAAAGTGTAATAGGGATCCCTATTTTGCGCTCGACTACTATGTTGAGGTAGCTATTGAGTGGATTGTAATAGTCATCAGTATTTGACTTGAATTTTTGCATGTTAAAGAGATAGTCGTTTATCTTTTCTATTATCTGGGTTGGTCGCGTGGATATATTGCCGGCCTTTTTAAGTATCCGTGCTACGTCCTGTCCCATTGCATCTATCGAGGATAACAGCGCAGAGACATCAAGGGCAGGGTACGCAAGTATTCTTGCAAGATGCAGAGCATACTCAGCCAGCCTGTCGGTATCATCAGACGATGTTACGTAAGTGACGACGCTACTTCTCCAATCTTCGATCAAGGGATTGATATCGGCGGCCAATGGTCTTCTCAATTGGCTGGCACCTATTTATGTCGATCATATAGAAGCTCGGATTGAAAATATGATGATAAAGCACTTTATCATAAAATTCTCCTTTTGCGTTATTATTTTCACTTTTATGATGAACCAAAATATATTTGGGTTAACAAAAATCAAGATAAATGCTTTTATTCAAACTTTCCAGCCTACACTCCTATGACAGAGGGTAAAACGAAGGTTCGGGCTTCTAAGATTGCTCTACTGGGTCTGGCTTCGATACTGGCTACGCTTGTTGCAATTAGTTTCTCTAGCATAGCGTTTGCTTATACGCCTGATGAGGAAGCTGTTAGGTATCATTCATTTGAGCTCGATGCAGAAGAAAACCTTGTGGTAGATGAAGAAGGGAACCTTATTCCTGTTGAAATAAACCATGGAGATAATGCCTGGATGTTGACTTCTTCTGCATTAGTCTTGATGATGACCCCAGCTGGACTTGCATTCTTTTATGGAGGTCTGTCAAGAAGAAAGAACTCAGTAAACTCGCTACATATGGTGTTCATTACTACTGGCCTAGTAGGAATTCAATGGGTGCTATTTGGTTACAGCCTTGCATTTGGTCCTGATGCCGGCGACTATGGTTTCATAGGGACTCTGGACTGGGCGGGACTTCACAATGTATTACATGACGTACCCTCGGATGTCTATGCCCCAACAATACCACATCAGACACTTATGATATTCCAGATGATGTTTGCCATCATCACTCCTGCGTTGATCGTAGCTGCCCTTGCTGAAAGGATGAAATTCAGTGCGTACATTATTTTCGTGGTCATATGGACAACATTTGTCTATGACTTTGCTGCGCACTGGACTTGGTCTTTAGGTGCAGGTGGTACCGCTCCTGGTTGGACAGGCGCGCTTGGAGCACTTGACTTTGCAGGTGGAACAGTTATCCACATCACATCTGGCTGGGGAGCGCTAGTGATAGCACTAATGCTTGGAAGGCGGCTTGGCTATGGCAAAACGCCAATGGAGCCTCATAACGTAGGCATGGTGGTACTAGGAGCCGCCTTGCTGTGGGTTGGATGGTTTGGTTTCAATGCAGGTTCTGCAGCTGATGCCAGCGATGCAGCTACAGGTGCATTCGTAGCTACCCAAATTGCAACAGGAACCGCTGCTCTTACATGGTCTCTTATTTCATGGGCTCATACTGGCAGACCCTCGACAGTTGGCGCAGCAACAGGTGCTGTAGCAGGACTAGTAGCTATTACTCCTGCTGCAGGTTTCGTTTCGCCAATGTCTTCTCTGATAATAGGAATTCTGGCCAGCATAGTTTGCTACGCAGCAGTAGTGTTCAAAAATAAACGCAAATGGGACGACGCACTTGATTGTTGGGCAGTACACGGCATGGGAGGTCTAGCAGGGGCACTTTTGACAGGCATATTCTCAGAAAGCAGGTATTCTTGGGGAGATCAAGGCCTAGCCTTTGGAAACCCTGCTCAACTTTACGAAAATGCAGTTGGTGCATTTGCAGCTGTAGCATGGGCATTGGGTATCACTGCAGCCATTATCAAGGTCATGGATATGGTATGGCCTGGCGGGATTAGGGTTACTCCAAAGGAAGAAGAGATTGGCTTGGACCTTACGCAGCATGCAGAAAGAGCATACGCAGAGTAGATCGGTACATTCCTTTTCCTTTTTTCTTTATTTTTCACAGTTAATCTCGCGGTAGTATCCGTAATTGCTTTGAGCATGGTGCTCAAGATGCAAGTTCACAGCTGGTCAGAATTAGATCTTTAAGGGCTGCAAGATCGCCAAGTGCAGGAGGTATATGTATAGTGTTGGAAATATTGAATATTCAAGAAAGCTCAAGATTATACAGCGTGTAGGTATCGCATCAAGCAGTTTTAGATCCTAATCCATAATATGCCTATATGACTCAAAGTCACGATTGCTATACTTTCCAACTCATAAGTTATATAGAGGAATCCTGCGTTAAGATTATATACAACCATTCAGTTTGGTGCTGATACCCTTGGAGTCCCAACAGCAAAAGGAAGCTGAGATTATAAGTGAGGTTCTCCTCAAGGCAGCCAGCGAGCCAGAATTCAGAAACGAGCTGATCAAAGATCCGGAGATAGTTTTGGAGCAGTATGACGTTTCACCGGAAGCCAAGCTGCTCCTACGAAGAAGCATTATAGATCTAACGCAGTAGCTCAGCAATTTAGAAGTAAAAGCATAACTGACAATATGTGACCGCGAACAACATTTTTTACTACACAACCTCCGATGCGAAAATATTTGAAAATAAAACAACAACATCCACATGTACAATGCAACAAAAACTAACGGCTTATACTATGATATACATCGATGTTACAGAGTGCTCAGTATGGAGTTATTTGCCCTCGTTACCGAGACAGATGATAATCCGACAAGTTATGCTGGCAAATCGCAAAGAAAAATATAGATTGGCTAACCTGTCCTTACAAGCCTTCTACCTGTGTACCACCTATAGATAAAGTATCCAGCGGCAATTATTGCTATTGCTATTACAAGCGGCCAAAGCAGGTATATTATTATAGCAGCCACTATTACAAGGGCTGCGATAACCACCCAGTCAAGCGCTCTTAGCGGTCTTGCCATGATAAGGGCGATTAGCTAACATTGCTATTCAGCATTTGTAATGATAGTTATTAAGTATTTATCACCATTTTTTACCTGCAATCTGTCTTGTGTGATAGTAAAGGTACTGCTGAGCATATCCTGCATACTTGCCAAAATACTTTCTTGCGCCATCTGACAGCTGCACATACTGATGGGGGGCAATCTTATCATGAAATTTGCTTTTGTGAAGCCAACTATAATGGCTAGCAAGCGCTCTTGCGATCCATACATCGATTGGGAATGCGTCAAGCTTTTCAAGTGAAAACAAAAGCACACAGTCAGCTATCTTGTTCCCGATTCCATAGACTTGCAGCAATTCTTTCTTTGATTCGTAATAGCTTGCTTTCTTTAGTAAATCAAAGTCAAGTCGTCCACTTGCGATGGCATCAGCTGCAGCCTTTATTGCCTTTGTCCTGTACCCAAGGCCGCAGCCCCTTAGCTCATCTACACCTGCCCTGTTAATAGCTGCAGCGGAAGGGAATGTAAAGAAGTCCATTCCATCAACTCTTGTGCGCTTGCCAAACTTTCTTGTCATATTATACAGCATCCTTCGAATCATAGGTATGTTGGTATTGCTTGCACAAACAAATGAGAATAGGCACTGGTGAGGCTCCTGCCTTATAAGGCGGAGGCCAGGATATGCCTTGACAAGTCTGCATATGAGTGGATCATGCGATATTTCTTCAAATATCTTCTTAATATCGTCGTCAAGTCTGAATATTTTTTGGTCACAGGATTTATCTTCTGGAAAGGAAAGAAATTCGATACATTTGTCAGAAGACTGTGTGAACCTGATAACTTGGTCGCCATGTATGCCATACCACGAATTCTTCTTATATCTTTCCCAAAGAAAGACCTGTCCGCTG
>CAYWRR010000167.1:0-5346 GCA_964460425.1 uncultured Nitrososphaera sp. | reverse complement strand
GAACCCTCAAATAGCAAATTAGATTCTCATTACAAAATGGTTGCCAAAATCCATCTCTGCAACGCAATGGTTTGAGAGACGCAAGTGATGTCCTGCATTTCCTCTATTATGGCCCTTTATGTACCAAGAGCCCAGTTCATAAAGACAAAAGCTGTTGACATGATCATCACGTGTGCCACTTGGGCCCATACTTGTAGAAAAACTGTCATCTTGTCCTGTCGGAATAGCAAATCGAATGTAGGATCTATTATCAAAGTATGCTCAGAGGAAACATCAATCGAAGCACGCGGCTGCCACAATGAAATCCAAGCACAATAACGGTACAATTGTGATCGGTCTCGATTATTTTATATGTTGGTAGAATTTGGCTGAAAACAATAACAATGACGAAAAGGTACAATGTTCACCTTTACACTCCACTTGGCAGCTTAACTTCAATCTGGAGATTCATCTAAATTTTCACTACATTCCATCGTACTCTGTCAATAGCAATCTATAACTAATAGGGATGCGTGTAAATTAGTCGAACCTCAATTTTCATTTTGTGCCATCTCGATTCACCGAGTCCATTTTTTGAAGGTTTTTCTGCCGAATCCCGCCGGGCCCGCTAATTACAGGGGTTCTTATAGTACCGCATCAAAAGAAATAGCAGATATAGAAGCCGCGATGTACCGAAATGCTGGAACAATAATAACAGCTACCATTACCATTGAGCCCTAGACAATAGTAATAACTGCGATTCAGCTATTATTGAGGTTGAATGGACCTGAAGAAGGAGGCTTGAGAAACTAATTAATGTCTATTAGATTAGATACAGTCCTGAAAAAGGTCTAACGCAAGTCAAACAACGTCAACTCTGACCTTCTGAAGCACTAGTATCCACATATAAAATACAATGGCACCTCGGAAAACTATCATAAAGGAAACTTAAAGGCAATGGTTCACTGCAGAGTATATCGGAACGACAACATTGTTCTACGATGTAGGTCACAAACAGATTATCAAATCTTGGATACAAAGATAAAGAGTGATGAAATTGACTACTACAAGAAGTGGATAACTACTTGCAACGACTATCTTTGGTGCCTAAAGATCATATGGAATCCCTCTCTACCTGCAATCATCGCAGCCATTAGTACAAGAATCGATGCAGCTATGGGCTCGACATATGGGCTCATAATGTCATATGCCTACGCTGCATTAAGGCCCTGTCCTCCAGAAGCAGGAGGAAGCATAGCAGCGCTCCCTTGGTAGCCTGCAAGCATCATCATTGCAGCCGCAGCGCTGATTCCAACATTCATTAGTATCAGATGTGTTCAGGCAAGTCCATTAGAAACGCATCCTAAGCCATTGACAGAGATCACTCCGAGATAGTGATAGAAAAGGGATGAAACACGTAAATACCAAGGTGCTTATAGGGAGTGCAGCTGACAAGATAGTAGAATTTGCCAGCAATGAAAATATTGACATCATGATAATTGGAAATATCGGTTTAGGGGGAATGTCAAAATTAAAGTACTTGGGAAGTGTTTCTAGATATGTGCGAGTGAAAGAGCAAAATGTGCTGTCATGATAACTCACTAATGTGCTATAGACGGGGGGGCAGAAAGTTCAGTTTCACCAAAAATTCCTATGTTTCCTAGCTATAGGTAAGGTCTATTGCTATTTCGCTTCAGCTGAACAAATATAGTAGGTAGATATCAAGCAGATGAGGATTTATGCTGAAAATTGCTGTCATAAAAGAGGTTAGAAGCGGAGAAAATCGAGTATCGCTCATTCCCACTATGGTACGGCAGCTCTTAAAATTGCAAGTCGAAGTTATGGTAGAAACAGAGGCTGGCAAAGGATCCTTTTTCTCTGATGAAGACTACGAAAGCGCAGGAGCTACGATAGTCTCTAATTCAGAATTTCTATTGAAGGAGGCCCAAGTAATACTTAAGGTGGGGACTTTGGAAAGCAGAGATGAGGTTCACGAGAGTGATATCATTAGTCCTGAATGTGCAGTTATAGGATTTCTCAACCCGTTTGAAAATCGTACATTGATCGAACATCTGACCAAAAGGAAAATAACAGCTTTTAGCATGGAGATGATTCCACGCATAACTCGGGCGCAGAGCATGGATGCGCTATCATCCCAGGCTTCCGTTATTGGTTACAAAGCAGCCCTTCTTGCAGCGACCAAGCTGGGCAAATTTTTTCCAATGATGACTACAGCCGCTGGAACAATGGCTCCAGCAAGAGTACTTGTGATTGGAGCCGGCGTCGTAGGTTTGCAAGCAATTGCTACTGCCAAGAGGCTTGGTGCCATAGTTGAAGGCTTTGACATAAGACCAGCGTCAAAGACAGAGGTTGAAAGCCTTGGTGCTACATTTGTAGAGATCAAATTGGGGGAAGGGTCTGAGGCCGCTGGAGGGTACGCCAAAGAAGTTTCTGCAGCTGCAAAACAACGCGAGCAAGAAGTGCTCGCCGAGCATGTTAGGAATTCTGATGTTGTAATAGCAACTGCACTTGTGCCGGGGAAGAAAGCTCCTATCTTGATCACCAAAGAAATGCTAGGTGAGATGAAAAGTGGGTCCGTCATTGTTGATGTAGCCGCTGAACAGGGGGGTAATTGTGCCCTAACAGAAGCTAATAAGGAAATCTCCTATGACGGCATTACAATAGTTGGTCCAGTAAATCTCCCTTCGACGATGGCCATTCATGCAAGTCAGATGTATTCCAAAAATATCTCTTCGTTACTACAGCACATAATCAAGGATGGCAAGCTGGCCATTGATTTTGATGACGAAATAATAAACAGATCATGTATTACTCATGACGGAACGATCAGGATATCGTAAGAGTTAGAGTTGAGAAGGAAGTATGGTATTTGATTGGGTTACAGGCCTGCTTGTATTTGTTCTTTCAATGTTTGTAGGTCTTGAAATAATTAGAAAAATCCCTCCTACACTTCATACTCCTTTGATGTCAGGTGCAAATGCAATTTCGGGCATTGTTGTAGTTGGTGCGCTTCTTGTTTCAGGCCCACAGGAAACTAACATATCAGTCACACTTGGAATTGTGGCGGTTATTCTAGCAACCATAAACGTGGTTGGTGGTTTTATGGTCACTGACAGGATGCTTGCCATGTTCAAAAAGAAAAAGGATGACGAAAATAAAAATGAGTGAAATCATCTTAACAGGTACTCAACTAGTATATCTTGTAGCTGCTTCACTCTTTATAATTGGGCTCCGCTACCTCAGATCTCCTCTGACTGCACGGAAGGGAAACATCATTGCTTCTCTAGGAATGCTTGTTGCAGTTGTAGTGACCTTGTTGGACCTTTCTATTCTCAATTACCAGATGATCCTTTTGGCATTATTGGCAGGTTCTCTTATCGGAGGAATTTTTGCGCGAACAGTCAAAATGACAGCTATGCCACAAATGGTGGGCGTTCTCAATGGTTTGGGTGGTGGAGCTTCAGCACTGGTTGCGATAGGAGAGTTTCAGCGAATAACCTCAGAGCATGGCGGTTTCATGATTGTTAATGAGGCGTTAGTTGCTATTTTCCCGGGCATCTTGATAGGCTGCGTAACTCTTGCAGGAAGTCTGGTTGCTTTTGGTAAGCTCCATGGAGTCATAAGGGGCGAGCCAATCAAATTTCGCCTGCAAAATCCTATCAATTTCTTTCTCATGTTTGCTTTTGCAGCGATCAGTGTCTTCTTTATAATAGCATCTCCTGGACCATCATTCATTCTAGTGCTGATTGGTGTTGCTCTGTTGCTAGGCATTTTGTTGGTTATTCCAATAGGAGGTGCAGATATGCCGGTAGTCATATCTATGTTAAACTCTCTTTCAGGATTAGCGGCTAGTACTGCCGGATTTGTCCTTGGAAATAATATGCTGATAATAGCAGGGGCTCTCGTTGGAGCTTCGGGAATGATACTCACTAACGTGATGTGCAAAGCCATGAATCGTCCTCTAATGAAAGTATTGTTTGGATCATCTCTGCCAAAAAAGGGAGAATCTCGGGTAACAAATGCTTACGAAAAGACTGTCAGAACAATTGGTACTGAAGAGGCTGCAATGGTGCTAGGTTACGCAAATTCCGTAATTATAATACCTGGCTTTGGTATGGCAGCTGCTCAGGCACAGCATTTGGTTTATGACCTTGCATCACTTCTTGAAAAAAGGGGGGTAACGGTAAAATATGCAATACATCCAGTTGCTGGAAGAATGCCAGGACACATGAACGTCTTATTGGCTGAAGCAAAGGTACCCTATGACAAGCTATACGACATTGATAACATCAATCTTGAATTTGAGAGAACAGATGTGGCTCTTGTAGTAGGTGCAAATGATGTTGTCAATCCAGAAGCTCGCAGCAATAAATCAAGTCCCATATATGGCATGCCAATACTTGATGCAGATAAGGCCAGGAACGTCATTGTAATCAAACGGAGCATGAAGCCAGGCTTTGCAGGAGTAGATAATCAGTTATTCTATAACAAGAATACCAGTATGTTATTTGGAGACGCGCGTAGTGTCATAGCAAAACTTGTAGAGCAGATTAACAAGCTATAGCTTGCTCAATCTTTCTTTTACATCTTAGGATATCAGAATCCTCAGCTGCGCCTAATCCATAAGCTTGCCGCAAGTTGGACACTCTAGTTCTTCTTGATAGTGCTCCCTTTCGTTAGATAGCATCATATTTTCTGACATTAGTGTTAGGCATATATCCCATGGTGTAACCACCTTGTCATCATAAATGATGCAAGGGCGCTCCATCCTTTCCATTATCTCGCAAAGCTGGTTAAAATTCAAAGCCTTTTCAACTACTGTGGCATATTCTACACCAATTGTGCTAACAGGGATCTCCAAAAAGTTGTCCACTTGATCTTGAAAGTGAAGCGCTCTTGAAACTTCCCCAAGTACAAGCCTGTCACTAATATACTTGTTTGAATTTTCTAATAATAACCTTCGAGTCTTGTTTTCATACATCAAGTCAAGAACCTTAGATATGGAATCATCTTCTTTGAAAGTAATAATTTTTTTCTTAGGCATAGATGAGAGATTAACATCTGTCTTGCACTTTGTACCTATCTGAATCATTTTCCTTGCCGAAATGACAGAATAATCGCCAAACTCGTTAGGAATAATTGCAAAGGCCCTTAGCGATTTTTTCCAAGACTTAATCAAATCTTTGAATTTTGTATTCTTATCAACTCGTGCAAAGTCTTTTAGCATAATCTCTTTCACCTTAGTTTGATACTGAAAATCACGAGTTGGGTATTTGCGTATGTGATCCAATAGGTCATATCCTCCAACTATTCCTATTGGTTTGAAATCTTCATCTCGAACTACTA
>CAYWRR010000166.1:3340-5361 GCA_964460425.1 uncultured Nitrososphaera sp. | reverse complement strand
GCTGCCAGTGCAAAGATAGTCGCTGCTGGTATGGTACGGCTGTTATTCTTTTTGTCATTATTGATATCTATCATATCTCTGACTGCCAAGCGCGAATACTATGGATAAAAGAGTTCCCTTGATAGAGAGGGAAAACAGAACCAAAGAACAAAAATCAGTTGCAGGGTGCAAATTATCATTATTATTAACTTTTAGCGATCTTGTTGGTAAGAACTTTTGGCAGCAGGCTTGGTTGTTATTTCTGATAATATTGTGGTCATCATTTTCGAATTTGTTATCCTGTGATTCATGTCTTTATGATATTTTAGCTGTCTCTTTGACTGAAAGAATTGGCCACAGATAATGCATCTACTTCTTTCTTCTTTTTTGTTATCCTTCTAGCTCGTCTGCGTCCATAAGGCGAACATGAACCAATCCGAGACTGCCTAACATCAATATAAAGCAAGCCTATAATTTATTTAATACCATATATCCTCTGTCTTAGATCTTATCAAAATAGGGAAATGGAATCTGGACACACCAACCTCCAATTAATCATTAAAGGTACCAAGTCCGGCGATGTCTTAAAGATTGAACAATGTCATTCCGTCCTATCGTTTGGACCCAAGTTGCTGTTCATCTTCTCCATCCCCTAACAATACTAAACTGGACTGGATTGCTAGAAGTACTTAATTCCACCTCCTCCTACTCGTCTTGTTCTACATAATACAGAATAACCCCAGAATTACTTATAGAACCACCAACCTAAGGAATCGGGCTAATTACAGAATCACCAGGAATGGTAATGGCACCTAATTCCCCGTCCTCTGCACTACTACTAGAGTTCACCAAATTCCTGTTTTTACAAGGAAATCACTAATGTATAGGGACTCACCAAGTTCTGGCTATTGTATACGTTTTGCAATAACCTCGAGGGCAAATGCTGACTGGACTCTAGAAGGTACCATAGCCATACCGCCGCCGACTGTCAAAATACCTGCTACTGCAGTTATGATGAGAGTAGCAACGAATCTATCAGTACTATTATCACTCTTCAATCCTCCAGATAACTCATTTCCTAGATATACTCATTGCCGTAGCCCAAATACAGAGGTCTATGACAATTAATAGTAGCGAAACAAGACGAGGAAGGTACTTGCCTGACCGTTCTTGTATGAAAAGGGTATAGGAAGGAAGAAGCTATCAGGGTTACCAGCTGCTGCTCCTTCTCTTCTTGTATCGTCACATTTCAGGTATATACGTCGCACAACTCCAGCTGTCAATACTGAGCCGAAGCCTAAATAACCTTTTAATCAATGATGTATTCCGTCTCACTGCAAAGGCCGTAAAACAAGCATAAAATCAATTAAAAATAACTTTATGTCGAGCGTAAAGGAGTAGATAAAATTTGAGTTCCTGAGAGAAAATTACGACATGCTTCAGCCTTGATTTTTCGCCGCTTCCTATACCAAAAGAAGTGTTGATAGGAGAATTCAGGCTCAGAATTCAAAGACGGTCTTCCTTTTCTGTCTTGAATCACGAGCTCCATTTTTTCAATCAGCAATCTGTAGTCTTTATTCTGGATACTTTTAGAAATGAAGAGAGACTATCCAAGACGATGGAACATCTTATTGACCCTAGTCGAAATGAAGCAGATAGGATATCGAGCGATTGATAAAGGCAAGAATATTACTTGTGAACCCCGGTTTGTCTCTTGAGACTGACAATAGTTTTATTTTGGGCGATGGTTAGATAGCTAGTTAATTACCTGATCAATAGAAAAAATGTGCGGTCAATGCAAAGGCCACAACGTAATGGCGCTTGTATTTGGGATGGCCTTCTAGGAAATTGGTCTATGAGTTGCAAAAATGATTGATGATTGAATGATTGATTTGACTCATCACCGCCTTCATCACTTATCATTGCTACTCACTACTATAGCAACTGCTGCTACAGCCCACGATACTAACTAGTATCTGTATATGCTGGACATATTATATGCTGTAGTATGATACTTCCCATTTTCCAGCAATACCTCCAAC
>CAYWRR010000166.1:0-3240 GCA_964460425.1 uncultured Nitrososphaera sp. | reverse complement strand
ACTACTACTACTTTGACATTACTATGTGCCAGTTATGGGGGTTACCTTGGCTGCCTTGTCCGCCAAGCTCTACAGACGTTAGTGAATAGCCCAGTGCTTTGAAACGATCTACGGCTTTCCATACGAATGGATTGTCCCAATTGCCAGCGAAAGAACCTGAGAAGTCAGTGGAAATAAGTAGCAGACTAGCATCCAGTACAACTGTGTTCGGACTTTCGTATACCAAAGTAACGCATTGGCTACCGATAAACTTGAAATTGGACGATTCGCATTCGCTACGGACCTCTTCTATGATCTGGACTGAAGCTGCGCTAGGCCTAGCTAATTCCTGATACTGCGCTTCTGCCTGCCTGTCAAGTTCTCTTGCTGACGCAAATGGGTCTTCTTCTGAGGGCGGTGTTGTTGTTTGGGATGGTGGTGACGATAAATTAGAGGATTGAGCATATGCATGCTGTTCTTGGTACTGAACTAGAAAAATAAGACTAGTCAGTGGTATGATCATAAGAAGCCCTATCATTGCTGACTTTTTGCTATAAGTCGCTTCTTTATCGTTCCGAAGCAGAAGAGTCCTCACTTTCTTGTTTTCATATTTAATTTTCTTTCTCTGCCGCTGCTCCTCCAATAAGCCTTCTTTGTTATCGAGATTCATTTTATTTCTTATCAGCGTACTCTTACTCTGATAACTTATTCTCGTTATAGGTTACTTCACCTCGTTGTTCCGTTGATTCTTCCCGTGATATATACCCGTTGTCAATCCATGATTATCTTTCTGCGGCATTTTTTTGTTGGTACTCATATCTCTTTTTATTATTCTTCCTCTGCAAACCAAGAAAACCATTGATAGAAAAATTCACAAGCAAATATAAGAGACTGGTATTCCCTTTCTCTCTAGAATTATGAGCCTCATTTTTCAATCAGCAATGTGTTGCCTCTGTCCGCAATCATCCAAGCCGTACCAAAAATCCAGTCTTACAAATTTTTTGCGAATGGAAAAGAAGAAGAAAAAGAAAAAGAAGAAGAAAAGATTCCTAAATAGCTCTTCTATTATTGACTTCCTGGTAGTGCTCCTGTATCTGCGTTGTTGTTGTTGTTGTTGACAGTCCAAGTAAATTCATCTTCTTCTGTATTGCAGACTTCATCTGTGTACCTTACAATAAAAATTGGTGAGTGCCTCTACCGAGTCTATCATAAGCTACAAGACTTGTGCAGTATGTGAACCCTTGTACGACTAACCTGCACATTCTGTATTGTCAATTCCAAATCCGTCCGTGCTTCAAATGTTATCTGATGTATGGTATGGGTATACCGCCGACGTCATGTATCTCCACTCCACTTCTCCTTCTATCTACTGCATCTGTAATTTCAATATCAGAGCACTGGTACGTGTACTGTGACTGTAAAGGATTCTTACGCAGCGTTGCCTGCTGCACCTTCTGCAGGAAATGTTACCAAAGTTTAACCTATTGGAAATATCTAGCCTGAATTGTAATTACATCTAATTAATTTACACAGCTCCATCTACGTCATATTATGATGTTACTCCTTCTCCTTCAAATGAAACCTCCGCTCCATCTGAGCTGATGCTTCCTCTGTTATATTCTCAAGTCATAATACGTTGCAAATAATACTTCATTGTCACCATTATTTTCAAGGTTACAGACCTCATAGCCTCTGCAGGTCTAAGTCCAGTCAAGCAATCAATCTAACAATGTCAGCCATTTGTACAGGGGGTAAATCTACCATTTCCTTAATGGGCTGCAACATCACATCTGGGCTTAGGTCAGAATTAAAGAATCGATGTATGGATTGAAGTGACTTATTACCATTTATCCACTTCAGTGAATAATGTTTATGTATTACCTGCGATTTGTCATAGGATCCAGTGTATTTTAACAAAGGCATCAATGCATCTAATATGTGTGGCGCCATACAGCGGCACCATTTTGTTGTTGAAATTTACAAGTGCGGTGATGTGCCTGTTTCAAGCAAACTACCATATTTTTGCACATGGCATAATATCTGCTTAAAGCTACTTTTCTTTTGTACTTTCAGATAGTTTTCAAGCCATGAAAATTGAGAAGAAATTCTTGCAGATTAGCAATCCCCCAACCTACCAGGTTCCTCCCTGCTCTCGCAGGACTAGGCGGCCTCCGCTCTCTTGACTGAGACTTCGTCTCAGTGTGAGCTTCACTCTCAAACATAATATTAACGTCGCTGATCTCAACCAGCACGGTAATACAAGATAACAAAAACCCCTGGTCAGTCATAAACTCTTTTTCTTTGATCCCTGAACTCTCTGATGCACAGTATATATTACATGCTGTGTGCGACTGTTCTATCACTACGTGCTACTCCACAAACAGGCTCTCTGGATCATCACAATTTTTCTTATTGTGGCAGTGGTCTCAGACTGTCTCCAGCAGTTGCGGTTATAGTTATTGCACAGGAATCGCTGGCTCCAATATCCTGAGTATATGCTGCCAATCCATATGTGGAATTGCTAAACCCTGACAAGGTTCTCAGTGAACCATCTGTTATCTCTAAGAATTGTTCTAAATTGTCATTGAAGTCATAGTCCCCATCTCTCTCAAGTGTTACTATCATTCTACCCTCGCAGTTGTCCAACATGCCATCGTTGTCTAAATCCTCCTGCTGTCCTACAACAGCATTGTAAAATACATTAGTTGCTATATTTCTCAACATTACAACATAAGGTGCACCTACAGGTATATTCTATCCCGCCACTACCAAGTGAGTAGAGGTCGTCTCAGTCCTTCCAGCAATTGCAGCTTCTATGGCATTTTGCGCTTCTGTTATGTCAGTGGTGCTGGCAGGATCATCCGGAAGGCTGTCTGTCCTTGCCTTGATATTCTCTGTATCTATCTTTATGCTGCCTGCTAGGTCAAGAAGCTGCTGAAACATCTGTGGCACATCTGGAGTAGTAGTTTGTCCAAGGGCATATGGCATAGTGAATCCTGCTCCAAGTACTGCCATCAGCATCACGGTTACGTACTTCGGTTTCTTTTTATCTTCCGGCAGAGAAAATGGCTTTTTCATTTGTCAAAGCTAAATATTCATCTTTAGTAAAAATGTGGTATGGTGATTTTATACACTAAATTATATTACAGAATTAAATTAAAGAATAGTTAAATTAAACTACAGCTCTCCCTACAATCCATATCACAAGTTGTCTAGAGAATAGAAGTATGTTGACAAACAGGCCATTATACGCAATTTGCT
>CAYWRR010000165.1:4127-5367 GCA_964460425.1 uncultured Nitrososphaera sp. | reverse complement strand
AATCAGGTACTATTATTATTTTGCCTACATCCTTGAAATCGCCCTTTTCAGATCCTCGAAATTCATTGCAGGATGTACTTCCACATTGGCATCGAATTGCTGGAATAATGGCTCTGCAATGGCAGGGAGCATATCTGGACTTGGTAAATCCAAGACTAAGACAAAGGTTCTATTTCCATTTATTTCAATAAAGTACGCAGCCTCGCATTTGAACTTTTGAATATAGTCTTCGATATTTTTCAAGAAACTAGGATCTTTGACCCTACTGTTACCAGCCACTGTTGGAATCATTGCTCTAACTAATACTCTCATATCGGTATAGGACGGACATGTCCTGATATTAAATGTTAATGTTTGCGCGAATGCAAACTGGAATGGTCATCAAGTATACATAGAGAATCCTTGTCATTTCTTCGTTAATTTCCAGCTATGAGCTTTCTTCTCTCAGTCACGTCTTAGTTCAATGACAATCAGATGGTAAATAGTGGTAACGGGTGAGCAAGCAGGTCGTTTGTTTGACTAAGTGCCTTGCTTGCCTTAGCTTTTGTATCGACGCGAGATAATACCGACCAAGTGAACTGTAGTTTACAGTACCGGCTCATAATTCAGTTGCTGTCATGACTTTGATGTTTTCTCGAGAACTATCTGCTAAAAATCGTAATGAGCATTATAAATCACCACCACTGGAAACAGGATATCCCCCTTACTTACCCTTTTTAACTTTCCAGTCAGTCCTTGCTATAGGTCCGCCTCTGATTCTCTGAATATAATTGTAAGCAGCAAGTCCAGCTTTAACGCCATCACCAGCCGATGTAATTGCTTGCTTAAACGGTGTGTCAGTAACATCACCTGCCGCAAATATTCCTTGACAGCTAGTGGACTGATGTTTATCTACAACCACAATTTCACCGGCTTCATTTACCTTGACTAGATTTCTTATAAAATTAGTCTTGGCTATATAGCCCAGCTCTACAAACATAGAGTTTAGTGTGATCTTCTTGGACTCAGCTGTCTTGATATCTTTAACAATCACTCCTTCTACTCGTTGATCCCCTACTATTTCCGTTACTACTGAACCCGGTACTAACTCTAGGTTTTTTTCTTCTTTACATCTGTTAAGTAGTTGATCATTTCCGATTAATTGTGGACTCTTAAATATGAAATACACTTTGGAGGCTATTGGGCATAGCATCATGACTGCGTCCATCGCAGGGTCACCCCAGCCTACGACAGCAGTAGT
>CAYWRR010000165.1:0-4027 GCA_964460425.1 uncultured Nitrososphaera sp. | reverse complement strand
GCATCATGACTGCGTCCATCGCAGGGTCACCCCAGCCTACGACAGCAGTAGTCCTACCCTTATTTAATGGAGCATCACAGACTGCACAATATGATACACCTCTGCCCACAAGCTTCTCTTCTCCGGGCACCCCTAAGTCTCTAGGAGTCTTTCCAAACGCAAGTATTACTGAGAGGCAGTCGTACTCGTTATCTGTTGTAGTTTTTACTGTAAACCAGGCATAACTATCCTCGTCTACTTTACCATAGTTAGTAATGTCTTTAGTACTACTACGATCGATGTCACTCCTGACATCACCACTAACGTCGCCGCTTCCAATTTTGCTTATCTGCTTGACTTCTTCATACTTGAACTCTGCTCCAAAAGTCGTGGCTTGGTCTTGAAATCTCTGCATAAGATCAGGCCCGCTAATGCTATTTATTCCAGGATAATTTTCAATCTCGTTAGTGAGAATCGCTTGACCTCCTATGTCCTTTGTTAACAACAAAGTCTTCATACCTTGTCTAGAAGTATATATGGCAGCCGCAAGTCCTGCAGCAGCTCCACCTACAATAATAACATCATGCATTATAGCCAGTCAGAATATCATTCGTGTTACTATTAAATATTTGAGATAGCTGACCTATCTGCTTAGAATGAAATAACTTATTCTGAAATAGAATAACCTATTATGAAATAGATTGAAATAAAAATAGAAAGAAAATTACAAAACAATACTTTAGGTCCAAGAACACATCCAAGAACACAAATGCTCCTAATTTTACCATCTTATCTATCCTGGACTACTACTAACTACAAAATTTAAGAATCAGAATAACTTTTTTTGGGTCGATTGGCTTTCAAGTATGCTACTGTAGGAGAGAGAGCACTCATGTTTAGCCTACCATTAGGTTAGATAGATGGGTAGAAAATATCAGGTAGGTTACTCACCTCTGTTGTATCTTGAGCTAGTAGTAATCTAGAAATAGATTGTTACATTCCAACAAATTGAAGTAAATTATCTTGTAGGAAATCTGGATGAAGAAGTAAAGTAATGGTCGGACACACTACCAATGCGACTATCGGAGACTAGCGAGCACGGCTATCGGTTTACTTAGAGAAGTACATGGGAATTTTTGTCAACAGGTACCAGAACACAGATGTATAGAGATATTGTAGGGGAATAGTCTAAAATCCTTATATATTTCTCTATACTTATCTTATACTACAATGTTTAATAAGATGAATGCAGCGATAGCGGTATCTGCAGTGGCACTGGCAATGATGTTGGCTGTAACAGCACTAAATACACAAACTGCATTGGGGGCTACTGCTATTGAAATCAAAAACGAAGCGACTTCTCTATATGAAGGAGTAACTGCAGGAGCAACCGATAGGCAGATAGATAGTTCACAAGTTGCTTTTGGCGGATATACATACACTGACAGAAATGGTGATCAAGTTACATTTGCGGGAGCTACTCAGCATGGTGTCGACGTGTCTATACTAGCATCAGATCAGATCACTCGGAAATAAGAACTAGCAACCAAAATAGTTAGCGACCAAGAGGGCTGGTCTCCTCAGCTTTTTTTACTACCGACTCAATTTCTCTGTAAAGAACCAGTCGATGCCACACATACCTGTCTGCTACTACTATAGTATACCAGGTCATCACTGCTGCAACTGCCTCAAATAAACTAATTTCTAGTTGTTCTCACCCGAATAACTTAAAAAATATCTGTCAATCTTTCGAAACTGTGTGCGGCCAGTGGATAACGCGGCATAGTTCTTGCATTTGGGGGAGAGATTTGGATAGAATCTATGATTTCGGTATGGAACTAAGTAGAGATATTACCTGTGGTATAGAAAAGTGTGAGTGGCTGACTTGCGGTAAAATGAACCGATTTTCACTTTTTTACTGCCGACCTAATTTCTCTAGAAAGAGTTATTCATTGTCAACTTCATTTGTAGACAATACTTTAAGGCAAGTAGCTAAGTCCTTTTCTCATCTTCCAGAGATAGTATTTTTCAAATAGGATTTTTGCCCAATGCGACCATGGACCTGGTACAAGTATCTGATATCTTCTTGGAGTAAAAATATGGTCAGAAACCATGATTACTCCCTGTCTTCCTGCATCCAAAATGCATAGACCATTTATTTTTCCAAATGGAAGCTCTTTTAAATTGGAGCTCTTGCCATTCCTTATGCTTGTAACAATATTATGAGCCGCAACTTTAGCCATAACTTCTGACATGTAACCAGTTTTTGGAACTCCACATGGAACAGGTGTTGGGTAAGGAGGCTTTACTGCAACAGCCACTCCTGCCGCATATACATTGGGGAAGACTAGGTGCTGATATCTAGAATTTACAATTACAAATCCTCTTTCATTAGCTATACCTGCGGAGTTTCTAATAGCTTCAACACCCTTAAATGGAGGGATGATTATCGCAAACTTGAAAGGTATCTTCCTGCCATCAACTAGGTTGACTTGGGATGGCATAACATCTTTGATTGCTGCATTTGTTATCCAGTTGATTTTTAATTTCTTGAAAAACCATTCGACCATTTGCTGGCCTCTTCCCATTCCGCCTATTCCAAAATGGCCCAAAAATGGCTCAGCTGTTATGAATGTGACTTGCACCTTGTCTCGGATTTTTGCCTCACGTAAGGCTCTATCGATATTAAATGCAATTTCATACTCTGCACCAAAGCAACTAGCGTGTTGCGTAGATCCTAAAACAACAGGACCTGGATCCTTTAAGAATTCTTTCCATTCATTTCTTGCCGCAATAGCATGTGTTAGTGAACATATGGACTGGGTGTATCCTTTCGAAGGACCCATACCTGGCACTTCGTCCCAATCAAAATGTGGCCCAGTCGCAATTACAAGGTGGTTATAATTGAAATCGCCTACATTTGTAGTTATGGCATTTTCTTCGGGTTTTATCCTATCTACTCTTGCATTTATGAATCGTATACCTTTGGATTCTAATACCGGTTTTAAATCAAAGGTTAATTGCTCAGGCCTACGCCATCCTGGCACTATCCAAATAAAAGATGGAATAAATACAAACTGGTTATGTCTTGCGATTACCGTTACGTCCACCTTCTTTTTTAGCTTACGTTTAATTTCAAAAGCTGCCGTAAGCCCAGCAAAGCTTCCGCCTAACACCAATACGGATGGATTATCATTTTTCTTATTGTTCATGATGATAGATTTTGATGAGTTTTGTTATTGGTGTACATTTTATATTTTAGAACATGTCTTCATTAACGCTTTTGACTTATATTTTAATTGAACAAGATCATTCGGGATCAAGTGCTTTTCCTATGGTCATTGCTTTTTTTCTGGTTTACAGCGGTAGATAAGGAGTACAAATTGGATGTGGACAGCCACCAATCCATAGCTTCTATGGTAAATAAGACGGAAGGTAAAATTGTTCGGGAAATATGTCCTGAAACAAGTGTAAAAAATTCATATATATTTCTATATAATAATCTAATACTACAATGTTCAGTAAGATGAACAAAACAATAGCAGTAGCCGGAGTCGCACTGGCACTAATGTTGGCTGTAGCAGCGTTGAATACTCAAACCGCGCTGGCGTCAACAGACACTAGGATAGACAACCCGGTGGTAGATGAAGCTACATTCACCAGCGAGATTGCAATCACCGGTATCGAGACCGACCGTGATATGAGCACCGGTGTCAACCCGTCTTATGAATACGGAATCGATAGGAACGATGATGGCGAAATAGGAACTGATGAGTTTTACATCTTAAATGAGTCTGGAGA
This sequence comes from uncultured Nitrososphaera sp., assembly GCA_964460425.1. Lineage (GTDB taxonomy): Archaea > Thermoproteota > Nitrososphaeria > Nitrososphaerales > Nitrososphaeraceae > Nitrososphaera. Next base: position 247 of record CAYWRR010000165.1, on the reverse strand, counting down.
GAGAGTTTCCGCTGTAGCTACCGGCGACGTAATGCGGCGATAAGAACCAGTAAATCAAGATGACTTGTGACCAAATGAATAGATCACCCCCCACTCTTTTTTACTTGTGATTGATTATTCAGGTGATTTGCGTCCTTCTCTTTGTCCTGCAGCAGTATTAATCATATCATCTCCTATCGTTGCTCCATTCATTGTTAGAGGATCACCGTACATTGTATCTGCACTCTTTCCTCCAATAAGATTATCA
>CAYWRR010000164.1:0-5406 GCA_964460425.1 uncultured Nitrososphaera sp. | reverse complement strand
CGCTAATACGCTAATACGCTAATACGCTAATACGTTAAAATTGACGATACATTATTGCTTCCCTTGTAGTATATCATTTAATATTGTCAAATCGAAAATATTGGAAACATTCGAGTTACTCTCTCCTTTCTCCCAATATCCCAATTCATATGCATCATCTGCCATCTTAAGTGAAGATACCTTAATAGGATCATAAGTAAATTCCAATCTCGTTAATGCATCTCTTATCTCATCTTCAGGAATAGTTTCACCGGTGATATTCTTAAGAGCGCCATTGAATGCTGCAATTGATTTATCTTTATTTTCATTTATCCATATTGTTTCGTTGATATGTGCTTGCAATAGTCGTTTTATTATATCTGGGTTCTCATTAAGGTAATCTGTTCTTGCTATTATATTTGCAGTTGCAAACTTTCCGTCTGGAGACCAGAGTTCTCTTTCGTCAACAAATACTTTACCATTAGCTTCCTTTACAAGCCTTGCAACCCATGGTTCTGGTACCCAGGCTCCATCAATATCCTTTTTTAACATCAAAGTTACAATATCTGATGGCGTGACCGGCATTACAGTTACATTTCCACCCTGTTGTGTTGTTTTAAAGCCGTTCTCTGACAAATATTTTCTCAATGCTATATCCTGTGTGTTACCAAGCTGAGGAGAAGCAAACTTTTTGCCCCCCAAATCCTTTATAGAATTGATTCCAGAATCATTTCTTACCACAAATGATGCCCCACCACTGGTTGCTCCTGATATAATTCGAAGCCCCTGACCATCAGATGCTAAATAGCCATTAATAGCTGGATTTGGTCCAACGTAGGTTACATCTATTTGCCCACCGAGTAATGCCTCTATTGCCGACGGTCCGGCACCAAAGAGATACGGTTCGATTTTTATATTCTTATTAGCATCGCTACTATTAGCATTCAAAATTTCTTCAAAGTCCCCATGTTGTTGTAAACCTATTACCGCTTGAGCATGATTGAGATTAGGAAAATATCCGATCTTTAATGTTGTTGACTGAGAACTAGCATCATCGATGGTATTGTTGCTCGTACTTTCATTGTTATTGCTGTTACTAGTATCCACGGTTAAATTGAAAAGAGTACTAATAATTACTGCAGCAAATATACCTGCAGATATTGCGAACTTAGATTTTGTATTCATAATCTTTTTCTTGTTTATAATTCAGAGTACATATACACATGGTTATGGGGCTAGATATTGCTTATTATCATGATCATGCGTGATCGTCTGTATGTGTGTATGCAAAACTGATGCATAAACGTAACTGCTAGTTATGCCTATTATCTCAATTAATATGCTCAATTCTTTATATGTCTAAAGTAAATCCAAGATATATTGAGGAAAAAAGAGGGCAAGGTTTGATAGAAGAGCCAACAATTACCCCTTATTACTATATGTTGAGGATATTGAAGACCTAGCACTTAAATCAGATAGAGTACATATAATATCATGAGCAACAATAGGAATTTTCTCTCGCAACAGTTGATGTGGATGGGAATATATCTTGGAATAGCTCTTGCTATTTCTTTTGTAGTACCGTTTCCTTATTCATTGCCAGTTATTATTGGTGCAGTAGTTGTACTTAGTCTATTTATCAGAAGAAGAATGTTTAAGAAAATGGGTTATTCAGGAGCTGGTATGTTTGGTGGATCAGGTTCGTCGGTACGATATTATTGCATGAGCTGCGGAGCTAAACACAATGAAATTGCTTGTCCCAAGTGCGGCTCCAAGATGAAAAGAATTGGTTCTTAACTTATAATCAGAGCAAATATTATTGCGGTAAATTCACTAGCCCTATATTGGGTAAGCCATAACCACTGTACCAAATATTTGGTTGGAGGACTTATTTATATGAACAAAAAGAACAGAAATTTGGCCTATTTTTTATTGCCTAAAGATGCCTTCCCTTTGATTTTATCCGCGATGCCGTTTTTGTCTTGGTCACAGTTTATGATTTCTCCGAGTCGACTAGTTATCTTAGCTATTCAGTGGAAACATGACTGGAAATAACTTAACCAGTTACAATTATTCGTCTCTATACTATCCTTTATTGCTATACTGTACTACGGAGATCTACAAAGTTCATATTGAAGGGTATTTTATTTCATATGGTGACATATTTTGACAATCAACAAAGAGACAAAGAGTCTTGGTATGCCATGGGAGAAGGAATACGGTTACGCCCAGGCGGTAAAAGTTGGAGACACTATATTTGTATCTGGGCAGGTGAGTCATGACGATAAAGGCAATATTATCGGTCTGCGAGACATGGAAGCTCAGATGCGCCAGGCATATGCCAACATAGAGAATGTGCTGGCACAGTATGGGGCAACAATGGAAAACATAGTTGATGAGATACTATTTGTGACGGATATGGATAAGGCCTTCGCGGCCGCGGTCAAATGTAGGAAGGATGTCTTCTCTGGCGTCCCAGTTGTTGCAAGCACTATCGTACAAATTCAGCGTCTTGCATTCCCCGATCTTATGATTGAGATTAGGTGTATTGCTAAGGTGTAAATCTATTCTTCGTAAATGCTACGGTAATTATCGACCCAAGGATTTATTTGATTGACAATTATTTTTAATAGATAGATAAAATACTAAGCAGTACCACTGGTTGAATGCTAAATCTTTTTCCAGCAATGCAGAGAGACTTTGGCAGGGTCTAAAGGATTTGGAACGGAAACCTTTCAAGCTAGCTATGTTGTTACTGTTGCAGAGTTTCGTTTAAGAACTATTATGGAGCCTAATTGTACCATACATGATGAATATTCTTATGACTCACAGCTTGGTATGTGTGTAGCAACATATTTGGGATTTGTGCGTTTTTAAAACATTTGATGTTTCAGTCCGTCCAAATAGCTAAATATTCACTAGATCTAGGTCTAGCAGTGTTGTGAGGTAAGTTTTCGTAGGATGTTTACGCGTAGGTTCAGTTTACGCATAACCTGAATTACTCTGTTCCTATTAGTGTTTTGGATTTCTTCGAGGTTATACAGACTTACTTACTGGTCAGTCACTATCCGGACAGAATAGCTGTCTTATTTAATCAGATAAAACCCAAAACCATTGATAGCACTACTACTAATAGGCTGCACCCAAAGAACAGCCCATCTATCTTGAAGCGCCTCCACTGGATAATATGATACCAGCTTCATTACTTGATTTACCTCTTCTATGATGGTACCAGATTTACCGTCAATAGCATTTTGGAAGCTCTTTAGACTTGAGAAAGAATCGTTAGTATTTGCAGCTAATTTTCTGTCGGAATCAGCTATCTTGGTTCCATTGGAATCAACATAAACAATCTGTTGGCTTTCAGCAAGATTAAGTGACTGAAGCTCTTCATCAAATACACCTAAATTGATACCACCAACCCAAATACCAATCAGTGCATTTTTATCAGAAAATACTGGAACTGCTATGTTGACCTGTCTTTGATCAGCTGAAGTTGAATGTATGACTTCCATGAAGGTCTTATTCGTGTTGATCACTTCTTTAAAATATTCACGAAAAGCAAGATTGGATGTAGTACGATTCTCCTGACGGGAATATGGCTCTACTAAATATATCTCACCGCTCGGCATAATAAAGCCAATACTGTCTATGTCATCGTACTTTGATATTATATTTTGTGCAATTTCTCTTTTCTCTATGCCTGCGTCTTCAGGTATTCCATTTAAGGTCTCTTGGGTGGTATTCAATAAGCTTGTATTAGGCATACTTCTTACTTCTGATGAGTTTCCTGTGATCTCCATTATCGCGGCTGCATCTCTGAGTCTATTTTCTAGATTCTTGGCCAGAATCTGAACTTTTAAAACATTACCATCGTTAACACTATTGGAGCTGCTGTTATCATTGACCCTATTGGTCTCGTTGGCGATCTGACCAGTCTCTATTAGTCGGCTTTTATCATTTCCATCAGTTGTAGCAACTATAGAGAAGACTGACGCTGATGATACCCCCGTAGCCACAAGCAACATTATAAGGATTTTTAACCACAAATAATTTCCTGAGAAGAAAAACTAACAAATAGATGTTATTATGCGTTGCTCAGGTTATTTTATTTCTTAAATACTGCCAACATTATGCGCACCAAATTGTGTATTTTTTATTTTTACCCTCGGATGGCAATTAACGTTAGACTGGAATGACTGGAGCCCCTCTAATTGATTCTAACTATTAGACATTTTCTTTAACTATTGCAGACAATCAATAAAACCTACCTGTAAGTATCTGATAACGGCTATGGAAACTAACTCTGATTACGATATGCATCTTGAAAGATTCGAAAATGCACTAGTATGTCTATATGATAAGGAACGAGATGTAATAATATATTGGGAACCATTGTATAATGGATTTAGAGGCACATGCAAAGACTGTCCAAATAACTGGCCCGAATCCTAGCAAGCTTAAGCACTTGTATTCAATTTAGACAATCCTAAAATCTAGACTAGTAACAGTAGCCTAAAACGAGTCGAATGAGACTTGCTAACTTCCATACTGTGGTTTCTTACCCATTATTTTGATTTGTATAAATTGCTTTCTGTATTATTATTCAAACTGAAACAGGATCTGTCCTGAACCACAAACACAAAACCATAGGGGGAATGATTACGAATTTGGACCTCGCCCTGCCAAGGATCCACCTGTCAGCCGTATCATCCCTGTTGTTATTATTATCAAATAATATACACTAGAATATTAGATTATGTTACTATCCCTTCCCTAGATCTTAGAAGGTCAATCTAACTTGAACACTGCTAAATATTAGATTAGATAGACTATATGTAGCGCTGTGGTTAACCCGACTAAACTAGTTCAGACTAAATTCGCTGTCTAATCCACGTACCAAACAGTGAAAATGATTTTGCAGCACTTATCCAGACAAGAATCTGAGAGTGGTTTGACATTTATTGACTCTATATAGAGTATTTTGGATTGAGCTATATCAACAACTTCAGCTACTTCTTTAATGCTCATTCTCCTTTTTATTACTAATATTTCTAGGTATGCCAGATTATATTATTAACCACTTAGCATCAGTCGTTGGTCAAAGAGTCTCAGTGGAATAGCTGCATTTACATGTCAATGGCATAGTAGCCTGTTTTCATATTTTTAAATCTCCTGCATTTTGCAATCAAAAGCTCCCTATACTCACATAAATATGAAAGAAATTAAGTCGATAGCAGCAGCTGCCACTATTTACTTATTTTATTGATAATTTCTATTGTTATTGCTTGTGGAGTTAATGGATTGATCTTCCTCTATTTGTGATAGCAATTACAGAAGTAGATAAAATACAGACTAGAAGTATCGACAGGTATTTGATTCTAAGGAAAAAGACTTGAAGTATAAGCACAACAAGAAAAGAGCTAG
>CAYWRR010000163.1:0-5445 GCA_964460425.1 uncultured Nitrososphaera sp. | reverse complement strand
TGAACAAACAAGGTTAATTCATTTTGGCACAGCACATGATTATTATTAAAGGACAGGCAATGTTCTAATTTGGCAATATGAAGATTTTTATATGCTAATTGGCCAACTTAAGCTACCTTTTGTCATCAGAAAAAACCGTTGAGTTAAGACTGCCAGTTAAAGCCAAGAATAATAATATCATTGACGAAATCTTTAGCACAATTATGACGCATGGTAAGAACGGTATTTCTCAGATGGAAATCTCCAAGATATTTTCTTTAGATAGCAGGGATAGCTCGAGGCTTGTCGGCTCATTGGAAAAGCAATCGTTGATAACACGTGAAAAAATGCTATTTAGAGGTAGATGGACATATAAATTAGTTGTAAAAAAGTCATCCCCGGCACATGGATCCCGAAAATCTATAGATATAGAGTGTATCGAACAAGCACCATGCTTTAGCTGCTTATATCAACACTCTTGCTCTCTAGATGATGAAACGAGTTCGTACAATCCTGCTAAGTGTACTTGGATCGAGGAATGGGTACTAGCTAACGGCAGTCGCTTGTTGAGTACAGAGCAAGAGCAGGAACCTTAACTAGAATCGTCTTGGTCAGAGCCTCAACAACCGACATATGATCGGATCAAAGCTCATCGCTAAACTGCTTGTCTTGGAGAGTAATGGCAGATTCAACTCTGGCTACGCCTTCAACCTTCCAATCGACATCTGAAGTACTATTGGCTATTTTATCATAAATCGTCTGAGTGGATTGAGATGGAATAAGCTGAACTGTTGATGTCAAATTAATAGATTGATTAGGCAAGATTGCCGGTCTCCCATTAGGTGGTATGTCTTCAAATGAAAGTATGGAGTCACCTAGTTCTATATTATCAGCAAATAAATCGTATTCGATCTTCGATGTTGTCACAGCTTTGTCTGTAGGGTTATCAAGATGGAATATCACATCAATTTGCCCTGTCCCCTGCTCTTCATTTCTGGGCACAAATTTTACTTCTGACAATTCGATGGTAACTCTATCGAGTCCAGTTGCAGTCAGAGACGAGATGTACGGTAGGATGATAATTGCACCTGCAACCACTACTACTGCTAGAATGAGAACCATTCGACGTTTCGTCAAAAACATGCAACGTTCAAATTATGATAACGGATAATTTAATTAAAACGTTTCTGCAACTCCCATATACACAAATAAGGATAATCATACAATGCTTATATCTACTACGAATATGAAAAGAGTTTGAGAAAGTATGGTTCTTCTTACCGAAGGGCTAATTGTATGGCTCCATCTTGTTGCAGCATCCATCTGGGTAGGCGGTTCCATTTTCATCGGTGTTATTCTTTCGCCAATGCTTAAAATGATAGCGAGGACCGCAGAAGAGCGATTAGTGATTTTGATGAAGATAGGGAGAAGGTTTAACTGTATAGCTATACCCTCGTTTGGAGTCCTGGTCCTAACTGGAATTTATAACTCCAAAGCTTTTCTGTTTGAACCAACTACGTTATACCAAACCAATTACGGTGTGATACTTCTAATCAAAATCGTCTTAGTAATCGCAACTCTCATTGCATATATTCTACACATTAGGATTACTAATTCAGAAACAGAGACAAGAATAGTAACTGGACATGCAAGTGCCACCTACACTCAATCCATTCGATCTAAAGTTATCATTCTTGGTAGGGCTATCGTTATTTTGTCAGTACTGATTCTATTACTTGCTGCGTTTCTAGATGTGGGAGGACTAGTTTGAATTTCATTTGTATTTCATCCTCTCTCTTGTGTTCTTTAGTCTTCATCCCACAAAACAATAACGTGTATATATTTCCACTTTATGCTATAATAGACACGGAGCATCGAAATGCGCACAATTTCAAAAGTAGGTGATAAAGATAACTCATAGCCTTGAGGGGAGAAACAGTGTGAATGTGTCTATATCTATAGGAGATGTAAAGGTAGAATTTAATGGATCTCCTGAATCAGTCATGAGATCAGCTATTGGCTTTCTATCGAAACAGATTCCGGCAATTGATCTTGCTCGCAAGATTTCATTGAATTATGAAGTCACCGAGCTCATTGATATTTACTCTAATTTGATTAAGATTACTCCAGAAGGTCCTCGAGTAATTCCGGATAATGCAGAACCAAAGAAATTGTCAGATAAGGAGATAGTTATGCTTCAGCTAGTGGCTTCAAAAATCGCCAATGACCTTGGCAGAGCTCAAAGTGATGGTATGCAGCTTTCAGAAGTTTACAACTCGACTTCAATTAATCCAAGATCTGTGAGCTCCAGGCTGTCAGAACTGGTAAAAGCAGGTTATGTCTCAAGGGAGATTCCAAAGGATGAGGTCGACTACGTGATCTACAAAATTACTACTCAGGGCATACATTGGCTCAATTCGATGATCAGCAAAAAGTTTAGTTAATACATACCTAGGAGTTCTAGTTTCTGAGAGGCTTGTTTTGGATATAACGGTAGTTTCTCAGGGAACCTAGCCTAGTAAGAATGCTCTCTCTCACCATATCCGTAAGTGAGTGTGAGACTGCTGTTCTATGATAATTATATCCGCGTCTTGATAATTCTTCGTGAATATTTCCCAATAGTTTCTCCGTTTCAAAATAACCTTCGAAGAGAAGTTTTTCAAGTATGCTTCTGCAAGTAGTGCCACCCATTTGTACTGTTTTGCGTTGAGCGTTTACCAGACCAATATTGGAGTTGCTTAAGTTATTCATCGTCGTTTTTATCGATTCGATTTCCTTTTTTATTTCAGTGATTTGGATATCGAACAAGGGATCATCATCGCGAAAAACGTTGTCGATGCTGGTGAGAACATTTTCCATAACCTCTCTGACTTTAGTTTCGACACAAGAGACTTCAACTTCCCAGCCGCGATGTTTAAGTTTAATAGTTACTTCAGAGGGGGAAGGCGTGTTTATTTCGTTCATACAGTCCTAAACAACCAGAACACTCAGGTCAAGAGCGATGACACTGCTGAACAAGATGTCCATGTTGCGCAACATTAATAAGTATCACTTTATTTATATTGTTGAACAAAATGCACACACAAATAAATCTTGTGCAAGATTCATTGGGCTGGAGTCATTTAGATAGGATACTTGGGCCATCAGTAGGTCAGTCAATACCATCAAATTTCGCCACCTTCCTAAAGGGAAAACAGATTATTTTTAGCGATGGAGAATCTAGGCTCGTTCCTATACAAGGATGGGCCAGGAACGGCAAGTATCCATATACCATGGTAACGACTATCCGACCTCTGACGGAAGATACAGATGTACTAGGCATTGACTCAAGTAGCATTCAAATCGCTGAAACTGAGGGTGGTGCCCTATATGCCGTTAAGAGTGGAATTGTGATAGCAATTCGTGGTCAAATACAGGCACACTTCAAAATAGGTCCGATACTATTCTATTTGAGTGAGGATTCTCTCAAACATTCTGATCTTGATCATCGAATAACAAGGCTGGTTTTATTCGATAGTGAATCTGCTAAAAGACTAATTAGAGTACGGGTGGAACGAGCTATTCAGCTAGAACTATCACAACATCTTACCGGTGCCATAGTGCTTGTGGATGGATCATTAAGATCATCTGTTTGGGAATACAGGAACCATACTCTGAAAAGGATTGTTGAAAACTGTTTTCTTCATAAGAATACTATAGTCGGGATTAGCAAAAGCACGAAGCTTAGGATCCTAGACAAGATTTCCCTTCCCTTGACAAAAATCAGAGGCTCAGGTTATATCGATGTTGATTTGATTATTAAGAGTCTCGTTCGGGGTACAATTGGGGATAGTATTTTGGTTAAATTTGGAAGTAGCTATACTAGCCCTATATTGCGTGCAGATATTGCTGTTTCAGATGGAGATAAAGAGCGATCACTTGGAAAGATCCTAGGAAATGATTCAATTGCTAGGGGTTATCCAGAGACCTTGCAACTTGCACATCATGTTTCAACTTTTACAAGCACTGAGATATCTTGTCTCAGAAGCCATGTCTTGAACAAATATGACGTGGTAGTGTTAGCGTCAGAGGATATCCGTAAGAAGCTTCTAGGATCGCTCCCGATATGAAAATTCTCTATAAGAATAATATAGATGAACTCATTCTACTTGCAATGAGATCTGACACGACAACAAAAGGAGATTACTTACTCATCCATGACGAAAAGTTGAACAAGAAGATGATAGTGCAAATCTACAACGAAGAATATCTCTCTTCTCAGTCTTTGATAGAAGACATCGTGAAGGATGAGGTTGTAGTTGCATCAAGTATGGAAACTCTAGATGATCCTTTAGATATCGGCAATCTATCACGGATGATTAGAGATGCAAGGTTGTTTAGAGCAAAGATACGAGCAAGCATTGATTCAGAATCTAAATTTTCAACTGAAACAACCTGGCTCCCGTCCAGAGTATACTCTAAGATATATAGAATGAAGATTTCTGAAATAAATAATCTAGTTAAGAGAGCAGGACTTTATTCCATTCACCTTGGTAACAGTGGATGGGATGATGAACATTTTAATATATATGCAGAAGACCTTGATGGAAAGTTAAACATAGTTACTGGAAAAAAAGAGTCTGGAAAATCTCATTTATCAAAATTACTCATCAAAACACTGGTTGAATATGGTGCATTTGTAATTGTGTTTGACTTGAATAATGAATATGGTGGATTAGCATGGAACGTAGACGGAACGCCGTCTAAATTACATGAGCAGATTACTATTTTAGAACCAGGACGCGGTTTGGGATTTTCTCTCGACTATTGTGGCAAGGCTGCTATTTCAAGCATGCTCAAAAATGCCTTGGATACGCCTGCTGCTTCATTACGAGAATTCTTTCGAATTTGGGACTGGTTAGAAAATAGGAATATGTTAGATATAGAAGCTCTAGGTAACGCAATTAATACTCGCAGCACTAATGAGTTAGTACGAGACGCATTGATTTCACGATATCATACGATCTACTCATCAGGACTATTCGTTAGTACTCCGGCTAGCAAACATGCGGCGTTGAGATTCGAATCTCTCACTTCGAAAAAAAACCAGGGATTAGCTCTAGTATTGAACATGGGCAAAGCATTGCCAGTCGTTAGAAGAATGATAGTAGAATTAGTACTGACAAAAGTAGTTGAACTTCTCGGAGAAGATATAATTCCACCTGTATTCTTGTTTGCGGAGGAAGCACACCTCTATATCAGGGATACGTACTGGGAGGACATTATAACGAGGATGAGACACTTTGGAATATTCGCCACATTCATTACAAACCAGCCAGATGCAATTAGTGATGGGATCTATCGTCAGGCAGATAATATTTTCTTGTTCAATTTTACCAACGACACTGATCTAGATAAGATATCAAAAGTATCGTTAGCAGATAATGACACTGTAAGATCCATAGCTAGAACCCTACCACACCGCCA
>CAYWRR010000162.1:0-5537 GCA_964460425.1 uncultured Nitrososphaera sp. | reverse complement strand
GCCTGCGTAGAAAGAAGACCCACACTCCTATCTGATGAATAGAACAGGATTATTATCGTTTGCTGAGACATCCAAAAGATTATTTTCCCCTCTTTAATTTCTCCTACCATTACCTTATGGGTACAAAAATAGCTATTGTCGCCATTACGAAGCACGGTATTGCAATAGCCCGCAGGATAAAACAAAGTATGCCAGAAGTGGAGATACATGTGCCAGCAAAGCATAATGATGGTGGCAGCGATATTCTCTGGTTTTCAGAGCAAAGCACGCAGCTTGTCACCCAACTTTTCAAGAGTTACGACGCTTTGATCTGCATATTTTCTCTTGGAGCAGTCATCAGAATGGTGGCGCCACATCTGATTGATAAAAAAAGTGATCCTGCTGTGATAGTCATTGATGACAGAGCAAATAACGTCATAAGTGCACTCTCAGGACATCTTGGAGGAGCAAACGCACTTGCAAGGTTGGTAGCCTCATTTCTTGGCGCACATCCAGTAATCACAACTGCTGCAGATGTTAATGAGACCATCGCAGTTGACCTTGTAGGAAGGAAGTTTAACTGGACAATTGAAAATTTTGAGAATGTGACCAAAGTGAGTGCATTTATGGTCAATGAAGAAAAAATTGCATTATATCAAGACACAGGTGAAAGGAACTGGTGGCATGCGCCCCTTCCAGCAAATGTTACTATCGTAGATAGTATTGATAAAATAAAATTGCAGGAATTCAAGGCAGGGCTTATAATTTCTGACAGACTAGTTTTAGACCAAGATATCATAAGCAAGTCAGTTATTTATCGGCCAAAGTCGCTGGTAGTTGGGATAGGATTGCATTGGGACACAAGCAAAGAAACAATAAAGTCGGGCATAGATAGAGTTTTCAAAGAAAACGGACTCTCCTTTCAAAGCATAAGAAACCTTGGATCAATTAATCGTAAAGCAAAGGTAAAGGGACTTGAAGAGTTCTCTATACAACACGGTATACCCGTCGAAATCTACGAGAAAGATAGACTTGCGTTAGTAGACGTGCCCAATCCATCAGCAACAGTAAAAGATTTCGAAGGAACGTCAAGTGTGTCTGAAGCATCATCACTTCTCAGCTCGAAGGGAGGGCTTGTAGTGCCAAAGCAAAAGCTTCCTCCCGATCTCACACTTGCCGTATCACGCATCTATTATCAATGATAGTACATATGAATTTTGTACATAATTCTTGTTTTTATAGAGAAAAGTGATCTTTCTTTGACATTAGTAAATTAATTTTAAATGGGAGATCTTTATATTATAATTCTTATAGACAATTCCTGAACCAGTAATACAACACTGGGATCGTGTTATACACAAGAACGTACGTTCCAATGACCGGATTGATATTGGAAAGCTCATTTCCGAATCAGGCTAGACATTTTTACGTTGATGCAAGGATTGAGTAAGGAATAATACAATATCCCAAAGTCAGCAGTTGAAGAAGTTTTTGATGAACCAGAACTTTACCTTTCGATACGATTTTCGAAAGTAAGTTCTAAGGTACAAAGTTGCGTAGCCTTTACCCAACTTTTTTTGGATCTGGCAAGTAAAGCTACTACTATAAAAGAAATAGGTACGTTGAGCAACACTGATTAAAAATACAAATAACAAAAAAGGTAATAATAATAATAACAATATTGGTTTTGCCGCCCGTTCCCTATTGACTGTAATAATCTAGAACATTAAAAAATTGCCAGTTTCATGAATGTATCAAAATGTGTATATGCACGCGTATATCCATATAGCCCACATCGTACCAACCCCTGAATACTGAAAGATATTTTAGCCCGCCAGATTATCTGTGCAGACGTATATAATTGAAAAAGGCGCTTTTAATAGTAGATAGAGGAAGCAGAGAGCCCGACGTTAGGCATGAGCTAGAACAGATTTGCTTGTTAGCAAAGCAAAGGGCAGACTACTACTACCACCATATCGATTATTCCTTTCTTGAAGTGTTGCCGCCTTTCATCGCTGAAGGAATTAGCCAGTGCATGGCAGCGGGGGCCAGCTTTATCACTGTAATGCCATACTTTCTGTACCCTGGAATGAAATTGAAAGACACTGTCAAGCAAAGCGCTAAGATAGGTAGGGAGAAGAACCTAAAGCTCGTGATAACGAAGCCGCTCTCTTACCATCCATTGATGCTACAACTGATAGTTGACAGGATAAATGAGCTGAAAAAGAGCAACTGCATTAGCCACCCAGACAGTGAATGTGACGTGGTACTGATAGGTCATGGAAGCAGCGACAAGAATGCCCGTGAAGCCTTTGTTTATGCTGCAAAATCTATCACGCCTTACTATCGCAACGTAGAATTTTGCTTTCTTGAACTCGATCACCCAAATATTCAAGAGGGTATAGGGCGGGCAGTTATAGGTAATCCAAAGGTAATACTAATCATGCCATACTTCTTGCACAAGGGCGCGCATATCAAGAGAGATGTTATTAACGACTTAAACGTGGCCCTCGACAAGTATAACTTCAAGAAGGCCTTCGTGGGCAGGCACCTAGGAGTTGACGAAAAACTAGTAGATATCATCATAGGAAGAGCAAATGAGGTTGAGAAACGACTTGGCATCTAAGGACAAAGAACACTCTTACCACAATCAATACAGCGGAACTCCTGCCAGCAGGGCTATGTCAGAAAAGGCTTTTGACATTGAGAAAAAAAGTTTTGAGATCATAGAGTCAGAAGTTGGCAACCATCATCATGAGTATAGCGAAAATGAATGGGTCATTGTAAGACGTGTGATACATGCAACAGCAGATTTTGACTTTGCAGGCAATGGAAAAATCATCTTCCATAAAAACGCCGTCAGATCTGCTTTCAACGCCCTTAGAGAAAGGTGTACCATTGTTACAGATGTAGATATGTTGCTTGCAGGAATAAGCAAGAAATCATTAACCAGTCTGGGGCTGAAAACAGTGTGTTATATCTCTGACTCTGTGGTGGCAAAGCGGGCACTCAGGTTGGGCAAGACAAGGTCAGAGACTGCTATGCAGCGAGCTGCTAAGGACATGGACGGCGGCATTATTGCGATAGGAAACGCTCCTACGGCATTGTACGAGGTGATCAATATGGTAAAACAAGGCATTACAAAACCTGCTCTTGTGATCGGGATGCCTGTAGGCTTTGTATCTGCGGCTGAATCAAAAGAAGAACTCGCGAAAATGAATGACCTGGCTTTTATAACAAATGTTGGAAGGAAAGGCGGCAGCTCTGCGGCGTCCTCAATAATAAATGCCATAATGCTGCTCTATCAGAGCAAAAAGAAGTCATCTACGTGAAAATCTGACACAAGAGAGCACTATCCGCTCGGGCAACTTCCTATTTGCAAAATGCAAGTGCATGTAAGCTGCTAGACTGTTATCATTTATGATAAACCCATCTTGATTGCCTGTAATCCCCTTGCCTTTTTTCATCGAGTACGCGAATCTGGAATCGCCTGCTATATTTTCAATTGAAGAATAATGGAATTCATGCCCTCGAAGATGTGTCTTGCCAAATATCGATCCGCTACATTCTGCATCAGTATAGTTCAGGGTCAACCTGCCTGTCATCAGAGTGTCTGCTTCGATAATGCCAGCCATCCTCCTTGCCTTTTTCTCACCCTTGTAGCCACTTATCGACCGGGTTAGATACATCAGTCCTCCACATTCCGCATAGATAGGCAAACCTTCGTCAACTGCCCTCCTGATTGACCTTACCATTGATCTGTTCTTCTCAAGCCTGTCTGCAAGCACCTCAGGAAATCCTCCTCCAAGGATCAATCCATGCACTCCGTCCGGAAGCTTTTGCTCTTTTATTGGGCTAAAAAAAACAAGCCTTGCTCCGCACCTTTTCATTGCAATGAGGTTGTCGGTGTAGTAGAAGTTGAACGATTCGTCAAGGGCTACGGCAATACGTGATCTGGCTGGTTGCTCCCTTAAGTGACCACGAGCATCAGGGAGTGGAGTCGTGCTACATAGGCTCAAAACTTTATCGAGGTCAATACATTCTGCAATATATCTTGCTGTACGAGTTATCATCTGACTTTTATTCTCTCTCAATTCTAACGCAGGAACTAGTCCAAGGTGTCGCTCCTCCATCTTGATCTCGCTGTTGCGAAAGAGCACTCCTACTACTGGGATCTTGACTACCCCTACTAGAGCTTCAGTAATGTAGCTGGCATGCCTCTGTCCTGCAACATTGTTCAGGATAACAGCTCCTATACGCAATTTTCTATCAAAGTGCAAAAAGCCAAGTATAATTGCAGCTATAGATCGCGCGCCCTTGCTTGCATCGACTGTCAGCACTATAGGTGCATCTAGAATTTTTGCTACATGTGCTGTGCTGGCAAAGTTGTTCTTACCAGACATTCCGTCAAATAATCCCATAACGCCTTCAACTACCGCGATATCTGCACCTTTGCATGCCGACGCAAAGCAGTCAAGCACTCCTTGCCTGCCCATCATCCACACGTCAAGATTGCGCGAATTCCTCTTTGTTACGATAGTGTGATAAGAAGGGTCAATAAAGTCTGGACCAACCTTGAAGGGTTGAACTCGCAAGCCTCTTTTGCTGAGGCCATGCATGAGACCGACTGCAACCGTAGTCTTTCCAACTCCGCTTGTAACCCCAGCGATGACGATCCGGGATACGTGCATTGAGGATTGGTTAAACTGATTTTAATTTTAGTCTTTAGCATTGAGATAGCTCAAATTGCCCTCCATTACATATTCTTGTAATTTGGCCAGTAATCTGATTAAGAGGCATATTTGATAACTACTATATAGGTATCTATTGTAGTCCAGAATAAGCTTGGCTGAAAATATCTATCAGCAAAGATTCTGGTGGTTGCCATATGCCATTTCTGCAGGTCATTTTTTAGGTAACAGCAACACCCGCTAGAGCAAAGTAATTTATGTAATAAGAGACAATAAAAATTTGTCTAAGGGTTCCTTATATAAAATACAGCAAAGTATGTGTAATGAAAATGTTCGATTAATTTTTATTTTCACACATTTCTAACATCTGCTAAGAGATGCTAGATAGAGGGCTTGTAATTGTCTATACTGGAAAGGGTAAGGGCAAAACTACTGCCGCGCTTGGGATCGTATTGCGTGCCGTAGGGCACGGTTACAAGGTAGGTATGATTCAGTTCATTAAGGGCGAATGGTACTATGGCGAGCTTACAAGCTCAAAGAGGCTTGAGCCCGAATTTGAGATGATAGCAGCAGGTAGGGGATTCGTTGGGATAATTGACGACGACCATCCTATAGAAGACCACCAGAGGGCTGCAAAGGAGGCAATTGCGCTTGCAAAGCAAAAAATTGCATCTGGCAAATATGATGTCATGATACTGGATGAAATAAATTATGCCGCAAAACTGAACTTGATATCTCAGCAGGACATTTTAGATATCATAGCTGAGAAACCGGAAAAGACTAGTCTCGTATTAACCGGCAACTATGTTCCTGAGTCTGTCATCGCTGCAGCAGATTTGGTCACTGAAATGAGAGAGATCAAACACC
>CAYWRR010000161.1:0-5569 GCA_964460425.1 uncultured Nitrososphaera sp. | reverse complement strand
CCTAATAGTTTGTACTATTTCCACTCGTACCCTATTGTCTTGAACTTTTGAGAGGCAGAATCATACTCTGATTCAAGTACGATAATTAAATTATTCATCCAGGATAGTTTCTGTGAATTTGAGAATCCCGTTACTAATACTGATCCTTTGGCCTTATTGCCTTCCATCATCCTGCTCTTTTCGTGCCCCCACCACATGAATTGGTCCCCACCCTCAGCTGTAGTTAGCGTACCCAGGTAACTAGCGTCACTTATACCATGAGGGTATTGGGTCATAGTGCCCGAGCCTAGGTTTTTGCAGTTTGGAAATCTACCTATACCTCTTATTTCAGATGTAAAGCTAACCTCCACAGTTGTTCCCTCTATTGGGTGAACTCTTGTTATTTTGAAACCTGTTATATCACCGCTCTCTTCAAAGAGTTTTTCTCCCAGAGCCATGCCATTAGGGGATTTAACAAGCCTATATTAGTATGTTTTGCTGTTATCGATTCTTTATAGATTTTCTCCTTGTGCGTATACTAATCCAGCATAAAACATCAAAACAGAAATTATTGCGACTAACAGAATAGAATAAGACATTCCTATTCTACTACATACGAATAGTACTTGGAAGCTGTTTTATAACCCCGCTCCCAACGGTACCTGAAGCACCTATTATTAGAATCGTTTCAGTCAGGTATACAAATTGATACATTTATGAAACATATATAATGAAGATTGCTGCTGCGTTTCAAATCCCCTTTTGAGTATATTATTAGTTAGTTCATGGTAAGCATCAAATCATCATTAACTTTGATAGAAAAGGCTGCGATACATTCAATGGTTGGGCTGGATGGAGATGCAACGAACCGACATCTATTTGCATTTTTGGACTTCTACCTTACAGGATAAACGAACATTGATAAATATCCATTGATAACACTTGCTTTGTGAATCCTAGTCCTACCACTATATTCAATACTACTAGTATATTATCGGCAGCAATTATTTCCTTGTATGCTTTCAGTAACATCAATAACGTATACGCTCAGAATACTACCCAAGACGTAGACATTAGTAATAGCACACTATATGTTATGGGAAATGCTCAGACAATGGTACAACCTGATAAGGTTACACTTTCATTGTCTGTTGAAACAACAAACAAAACAGCAAATGAAGCGTTGGTTGCCAATTCTCAAACGATGAATAATGTGCTTATTGCTTTAACAGCGGCAGGTGTAATGGAGAACGAGACCAGCACCTCATTTTTTAACATCTCTCCAAACTACAATACTACTCAGGAAGAGAAAGACTTCCAACCTATAGAGACTCCTGATATCATAAGTTATACTGTAACTAATTCCATTACTGTAGACAGCTTCAATATTTTGAATATATCAGAGTGGCTTGATACTGCGGTGCAAGCAGGAGTTAATGATGTAAGCAATATCTATTTCAGCCTCTCTGATAAGCAATCTGAACTTATTAAAAATGGGCTTTTAAAACAAGCAGTAGCAAACGCAAAAAATAAAGCGGATATCGCTGCTTCTGCTTTGGGATTGAAAGTAATAGGAGTAAAATCAGTTACTATTGGAGCTGACGGCCCGTTACCAACCCCACAGACATTTCGTGCAGAAGAGACGCTAGGTGCTGCTGCTCCAGGAGCTGGTCCTCCTACTCCGATTATTGCAGGAGAGCAAGAAGTGACATCCAACGTAAATATCGCATTTCTTATAGGTTGAGAATTAGCTGGTAGTGCAGTTTATCTGTAATCGGTAATAGGTGCACAATGTCACTGATATGGTCCATCTGGCCACATCATCAGTCTTTTTTCTCACAGTTGCTCGCATGTTCTAGTTGATACTTGATGGACTCTGAAGGCCTATGAGAATATATCTTCCTTTAGTTTATGTATAAGTAGTAATAGAAAGTTTATTGTGAATATTCTGATGAATATCTCTCAGCAATTATATTCCCTACAATGGATCTGATTCAAGAAATGGCAGAAAGAACAACAACAAATAGTATTCCAGATCCTTTACTCATACCAATTTCGAATTTTCTTAAGTCAATAAATAGTGGAACAATTACAATTTACATCGAGAATCAGCCATTCTTAAAGCTAACTATAACTCAATCTGACACGGATAAAATCAAATTAGAGTTTGGACAAAGATTCATAGAGATATCCTTAGCAATAGGATTGAACTGGCTTTTTGATACTAATTAAAGAAAACTAACTTTACAGTGTTGTAAAGCGTGGCCTATCTCATGAGTATTTTATCAATAAAATATCTAAAATCGAATTGGATATGTACGACAAGAAAATAACGAAATACGTATATAATATTTCTAGTTATGCCAGATTATATTATTAACCACTTAGCATCAATCCTTAGTCAGAATCTCTGGGATAGCTGCATTTAAATGTCATAAGGTTTCTGGCTGTTGTTTGCACATATTAAATGAGTTCATAGTCAATGGAATAGTGGAGCCAGTGGGATTTGAACCATATTTGACATGATTTTAGGTCCCGTCTTTATGCAGATATCGCAACAATAGAGGATAGACGTACTAACCTTCTATTACCACGCATCAAGTCATCTGTGGATGTATTAAACGTAGATAATCATACATAAATAATCATACGCACTTGGGTTTTCAAATTTTATTGTAAATGTAGCATTGTTAGAAGAGCCCGGTACATACAACTCTTGATGGTCTGGTATTAATACTCTAAGTTAGATTACCGTGCTTCTACGGATTGCAACAGCAGTATATGGAGAGAGCAGGAAAGTATACTGAGTTAAAAAAATTAGAATATAACTGGTCTGTAGGTTGATCATCTTTAGAATAATGGATTCTCTATACTGTAACGGTATTCCCTGTTTTATGATGACTTGCAATGAAAAGATCGTTAGTGTTTCCTGACCTCTTCTTGATCCTACCTTTGGGATCCTTGCTAGTAGCTATGAATACACCATGAAACATGTTCCTTGTATATGTATATTCCTGAGAAAATTAAATTAGCCTCGTTAAGGTAGATGTTGCTGACACTGAAAAAAAGATTTGGGCGGCTACAAAAAATAAGATATTTTCTAAGCCAAACTGTCGCAGTACTCCATCGCAGCCATGACTTGGTAGTATCCCTCAGGATAGGCACCTAGCGGCGTATATTTAACTACATTAGCCTTACATAATCCAACTGGATCAGGAGTATCAATTGGGTGCGACAATTTTGGTGTAATAGTGAATGCCATGCCAGTCATAAGCGATAATGAAAGAAGCGAAATTGAAATTATGCTAAATATTATTAACATTGATTTTCTAATCAATTAATTTAATCACCACCCAAACCATTTCTTGAAAATGGTTCAAGTTTTTTGGTCATAATATGTATATCGTGTAGGTATGTTATCTAGTTTCGTGCGTAAGGATGATAACTAATTAGAAAGGATTAATCTATGTAATACACCGATATAATAAAAAGCAGCTATTGTTAATACTGACAAGATAGGCTGATTGCTAACAATCGGTCCTGGCGTGTGCCAAATCGACACTCCTCTCTCGAATGTCGTCCTATCCGAATAGTCTCAGAGAATATATGTAAGTCAACCAAGCCTCTGGGTTGGGATTTTTCTAGTATGACGACTGGAAGAGACAAATCAAAAGGTGATAACTGCAATTGTTACCACAAATAATGGTTAAGCATCAAGATTAAAATTCTTAGTAGGATTGTGCGGCATATCATAGAACTGATAACCTTACGTTTACATGAAGTCCTTCTGTTACTTCTAAGCAGTCGGGTCCATTTCGGAGCTATCGAGAGGGATTTTTGAACAAGAGCTTGGTCTCTTTCCCCCTCCCTCTCTAAATTGATAGCCACTACTTATTACGCTAACAACACTAGAGCTAGTCCCCCACGACTTGGACGTGATAGGTGAGAAAAAATCCAACCACTGCAGGGGATTCAATGGATGAGGCCCAATCTATTGAATCTATCCCTGCAGTCCTACTTCTCTAACAACCGCATTTATGATTTGCAGGATTAAGTATTATATTCCATTGGATATTTGCAGCAAAAGTGTTGAATGATAAAATAAGAAATATGAGAATTAAGAAACCTCGAAACATAATCAAAGTGCCCTAAACGTTATTTTGAGTTTCTTGAGAAACACGCACATAAGCATATCTGACTCCTGCTGCTGCCTCAGGAAAATAATATGCCTTTCAAAGATTGTATGGCTACTTTCTTTACCTAGTCACATCTTTGGCTACAGCATCAATAGTATATGTTACAGTAAATGGCTCTCCACTTGTTTTGTGGAAGACCAATGCACTTCCTTGAAATTCAAACGATGCTGAACTGATGCCCGTTCCGTTAATCTCTAAAGGTACATCTATTATATCTCTCAATTGAGAAATAGCAATACTTCTGTTGCCTGGTAAAACGGCATGATATGGTTCTCCATGTTTTTCGTCTATTGGTTGTTGTGGGTTATACATATGTAGTATCTCTGCTTCGATAGGTTTGCTTGCTGTAAAGGATACTCTCCCAGACCAAATCTTTCCATCATCTCTAAGTGGAAGCGCAAATACTACTTCATGTGGAGGCTGGCCTGGATGCCTAACTGGAGCTGGTCCTGACATAGAGGTGTTTTGTACTATAAAGACTTCTTCTCCTTCTCCTGTTGTAGATATTTGATTCTGACTTTCTGTTCCTGTACTATTAAAGGGGGAAGTTTGAGCATTTGTGTGTTCAAACAATAATAACATAATAGGCGAGTTATCAGTAAAGTTTAAAGAAAGAACGATGGTAGAAATCAATAACAAGCTAAAGAGAACTAGCAGCCTATTAAATAACAATATATTCGCTAGACTATAGAGATTGGAACATAATAAAAATTGCGATATAGCATAAGAGTTTAAAAGAAGCCATTAAGGCTTGCTACAACTAATAACAATTATCCTCCTCCTGCACCCATTCCTCCTCCGGTTGATTCTACCTCCAGTTCTTGCAATTCCTTGTCTTCTTTAGATTTTGTTTTGGTTATCGGTTTCAAAGCTTCCTTTTGGATTTCCTTCTTCTCTTCCATCTTATACATTGGATAGTACAACATCTATTTTAATGATTACTTCAATATTCGTACTCCATATTCCCTTTGTTATTTATAACCTGTCCTTATCAGGTTCGGACTCAACTGAATTTTCATACATGCCCGAACCAACGACATAGAGGTAGGACCAAAAATTATGTCAAATATGGTTCAAATCCCACTGGCCCCACTACAACTTAGCTCTTCATAAAATTCAAAATGCATCAGAAATATACTCGAGGAATAGACCCAAAACAACATGTTATATTCAGATGCATCCATACCTAGGGGTGTGGCTACTTAAAGAAGGGTGAAGCCAAAAGTGTATTCTAAATCTGTAGACAACTGAAATACATACTGATTCAGTTGCCTTTTTATACTCAAATGTTTAGCTATTAGACTATTAAGGAAAAGCCAGAAGTCATGGAATTACTGCAAGCCTTGCAAATATACTGAAAAGAACATCCTTACATGAGATTTCTAAGCACATCA
>CAYWRR010000160.1:0-5569 GCA_964460425.1 uncultured Nitrososphaera sp. | reverse complement strand
ATTCTATCACACAGCAAGCTCGTATATAATCTGACCGATTAAACCTGTCGGACCTGCGTGAGTCTTACTAGAGGTAATGCATCAACTTTGAATTTCAATACGTGAACTAAACTAAAGTACATTGGATGGCATAATAACTTACTCCCATAACATAGATACAACCCATAGCGGTGCTGTCACATCTACTTACTAGAGCAGGACGAAGCCAAAATCTACTGCTACAGATTAGCGAGTCGACTGATTAGAAGCCGTTGCACCACCCGCTTTTGCCTGCAACCTACGGATCCTCCTGTTCTCGATATAGATCACCACGCCAAGGTACATGCCCAGCCAAGGCAGAAACATTATCTCTCCGGCTATTGAATGAAATGCTTCCCATTCCTGTACATCTGTCGTGACTAGTAGTGCATATAGAGAAAGTGAAACTATTCGAACCAGATTTGTAGCAATAGTGCCCAAGGTTCCTGCGGCAAAGTAGATCATCTTTCTAGTCAATGGTATATCCATCTTGATGAGCAGCGCCAGCATTACAAGTGTGTAAATTATCATACTATGGACACCCGCGGATGGCCAGAAGACCTGTAATGCGAAGGGGCCATGGAGGCCATTCATCACAAGCAGGTTACCCCTTGCGAGTACAGGTTCTGCAGAATTACTTGGTATTTGCGGTCCGACATTAATGATGTATGTATCTATAAAGTTGATCACTACCTGATCAATCTGCAAATAAATCGGCACTATAATCTGAAGAGGGCCAAGAGAATCAAATGGAAAAAATGCATCTAGTGCAAGGATGAGCGCGCTTCCTGCTAGATATATCGCTCCCGCGGATGCTATCTTGTACCATTTTTTGCCAAATAGCAATACGAGTGAGCTTGCCACAAATATGGCCATTACAATAAAATCCCACATCCACATCCAACTGTCCACAAGCAAGACATTGTAGACGTCTTTTCCATTTCTGATGTAGTCACTTAGTCCGTATGGTAATGCGATAAAATACGAAATAGTAAGCGCTGCCATGCCTGTCACCATGAGGAGTTTTTTCTTGGTCAGTGAATATTTCAGTCCGAAAAGCTCGGCTATGATAAATGCCATGGCAAACAAAAAGCCCCCCCTCCCCTCATTCCAAGAAAGAATAAACGTATCAGGATATGCTACAAGCGTATACAAAATCGGAGAAATAAGTATCAAAGTCGCGGCTATGCTTGAGCTGATGCCAAATGTGACGTAGCCTCCAGTCCCGTCGGAAGCAACAGTCTTGTCGTTTGACAATTTTCACATTTTTCTGATCGACTGTGGAGATAAAAATGTTCTAGAAGTGCACGATTGCTTCCGTGAACCAGCGGGGCATCAACCCACTTGCATTTTTAAGAAGATAAGAAGCGCTGCTGTCTAAGATGTACGTTGTTGCATAGTCATCGCTACTACGAATGCTCCTGCCATATGCCTGAACAAGCCGTAGTACTGTGTTCCATGTATACCACTTTGGGTCACGCTCCTTTTTCGCTCCGATCCTCTTATCCATGAGGTCTGGATATGGTATCTTGACAATCACCTGAAATCTTGACATGTCATCCTTTAGGTCTACTCCAAGGTGTAGAGATGGAGATATCAGAACTGTTTGCTTCTTGGTCTCATAGTGCTTTTGCAGTACTTGGCTT
This sequence comes from uncultured Nitrososphaera sp., assembly GCA_964460425.1. Classification (GTDB taxonomy): domain Archaea; phylum Thermoproteota; class Nitrososphaeria; order Nitrososphaerales; family Nitrososphaeraceae; genus Nitrososphaera. Next base: position 3,905 of record CAYWRR010000160.1, on the reverse strand, counting down.
CTATCAAGGTGGGATGCTGTTTCTACAAGTCTGCTCGCATTTTCCTTGCTCACATTGTCCCTAATAAATTGGAGCTGTGAATAGGAAGTAGTGTGGATTATGCCCTTTTCATTCCTGTGTATTGACATGATATTGTCTACTGCTTGAGCAATTTTAGGCATGCTCGCATTCATTGTTTTGGCACTTAGCCATGCTACATTCATCATGTGGATGGGCCTATTCTTGACTGGAAAGTCTGAATCTTCAATTCGGATGAATTTGACTTTTTCAGGCTCAAGGCCGGTAGTCTTGCATAAGTGGTCTTTGCTAAGGATTGTAGCGCTCATGAAAAGCGAGACTGAACCCTTGTCAAGAATTGTATCAAAATAGCTTGAGACATCAAGTGGCATGAGAGTTACCTTTACCGGTTGGTTAGCAGAATCGCGCTGGATAGAAGATACTATCCAATTATCCTTGTTTGCTTTAATGTCATCGATGACCACTGTAAGGTTCTTGTAAAGTTCTAGTGCATCTATTAGATTCTTTTCAGTGTATGGTTCTAGAGTCACCTTCTGGTTGCTGCGCTCTATTATACCTTGAGCCTTTTCTGTAAATTCAAATAGCCGTTGCTTTAGCTTGAAGCAAAGGTCAAGCCATGTTTCAGTGTCATCAATGTTGCTATCTGGCATATGCATCTTCAGGAATGGAAGCATGTTCTTTCGGACTGTAAGACTTCTAAAGTCGCCCACTTCATTTTCGAGCTGCTGTGCTTCATCGAGAACCAGCAGCTTACGTTTTTGTGTTGCACCAGCGTAGAAGATGTCTGATAGAAAATATCTATAATTGTAGACAGTATGAGTCGCATAGCTACCTATCCACTTTTGGTGGTAATAATGGCATGGACGCCAATCTAGGTCGACAAGCTTTGGTTTTGATCTCATCTTTTCGACGTATCTACGCTCTGAAAAAGGATCAAGCTTGACGAGCTCGTGTAGAGACCCTTGACCCTCGACCTTGTAGTCAATAAGGCGAGTCTTGTATGAGCAATCGTAAGATTCGTCCTTAATGCAGGGTCCATAGCTGCAACTCTCATCAAGCCCATTATTCTCCTTGACTATACAGGGAAAATTGCTTCTTCCCTTTACATCAACTATAAACGGAAAGTCACGCCTGTACTGAGTCTGAAGGTCTTTGGTTGCTGTACAGATATGAGAGCTCCCAAGATAGCGGGCAAGGGTTATTGCAACGGGTGTCTTGCCAAAACCGGTAGGAGCTTCAAGAAAAATTTGCTTATAGCCTGACTTGAGTGCAGAATCAATCATGTCAAGAACCTTCTTTTGCTTTTCTCTCACCGCGGGAAACGGAAAATGTGTTAATATCGTGCTTGTCATTTTTTGATATTACCTGCAGGCAGTGGTGTCTGTAGACATGCCATCCTTTTTAAGGTTGAGGGTTCTCTTTAGACCCTTCGTACAGCCAACACCGGACGTAACCTGTTTTTGTCTCAATCTCCGGAGGGTTCTGCTTGCACACATCCATCGCATGGACGCAGCGGTCATAGAATCTGCAACCTAGCGGAGGATTGAGTAATGATGGGGGGCTCCCCTTTACAAAGTGTATTTTCTTGTCTTTTGTCCCGAGCCTGGGAATTGCTTCAATTAATGCGTCGGTATAAGGATGGTGGGGGTTCTTGTAAATATCCCTCGTAGTGGAGAACTCGACTAGTTGTCCGGCATACATGATGCCTATCTTATCTGTTATCTGTGAGACAAGTGCCAGGTCATGTGTTATTAGTATTATCGTTATTCCTCTTTCCTTCTGCAATTTTTTAAGCAAACTAATTATTTGCGACTGGACCACCATATCGAGCGCGGTTGTAGGTTCATCAGCTATCAAAACATCGGGATTAAGTAGAAGGGCCATTGCAATTACAACGCGCTGTTTCATGCCACCGGATAGTTCATGAGGATAGCGTTTTGCAATAGACAAATCAAGGCCAACTTGTTGGAGCGATTCCGCTATTTTATCGTCAATTTTCTTTTTGCCTTGAAAGTTATGTTCTATTAGAATTTCGCGCAGCTGGCTTTCGACGGTGTATACTGGATCAAGCGCGTTCATGGCACCCTGAAATACCATAGCTATTCTCTTCCATCGTACCTTTCTGTCGAATTCTGACGAAGACATTTTGGTAATGTCATTGCCTCCAAGAGTTATGGTCCCTTCAATTATTCTGCCAGGCAACTGTATTGATTGCATAATCGCCGCTCCCAATGTGCTTTTGCCGCATGCTGACTCGCCAACAATCCCAAGCGACTCACCCTCAGGGATCTCGAAGTTGACACCATCCACTCCCCTTATTATCCCATTCTCTGTGAAATAATATACCCTAAGGCTGGATACTTTTAGTTTTGGCAATAACAGGAGAAGAAATTGATTGTACGTTATATGAGGATTCTGGCAGCTTCTAGATGGAACTATAATAATTGTATTTATATTACCAAGAATAGGACTTGGAACTAGTTGGGTGTACTCCTTGAGGCAAGAGGGCTAAGAAAATATTTTCCTATCAAGAAAAGTTTCCGCCAATTCTTCAAACTAGCACAAGCCGACCTCTTTGTAAAGGCAGTAGACGATGTAAGCTTTATCGTTGATCGAGGTAAGGTGTTAGTTTTTGCGGGGGCATCTGGCTCAGGCAAGACGACGGTAGCAAGGCTTGTCATGCTTGCAATACATCCGGATAGCGGCTCAGTAATTTTTGAAGAAAATGATGTAACACACTGTAAGGGAAGCCAGCTAAGACAGTTCCGTAGGGCTGTCCAGATGGTATACCAAGATCCCTATGCATCGCTGGATCCCCGTATGAAGGTTAGGGACATAATAATGGAGCCAATCAACATTCACGACAAGAGAGCCTCAAAGGAGCAAAAGTTAGAAAATGTTATAAATGCTTTACGCGAGGTGGGGCTTGAGCCACCAGAAGAGGTAGCAGCCAGACTTCCATATACACTTTCGGGAGGTCAAAGGCAAAGGGTCGCAATTGCAAGAGCGCTAGTGGTCCGGCCTACACTTATAGTAGCTGACGAGCCAGTGTCGATGCTTGATGTGTCCGTTAGGGGTGAAATATTAGGACTTATGCAGAGCTTAAGGCAGAAATTTAAGATTTCTTACATTTACATAACACACGACCTGTCTACAGCGCGATATATAGGAGATGATTTGGCTATAATGAAATCAGGTAAGATAGTCGAGATAGGTCCAATCGATAAGATCCTTTCCGATCCTTGTGATCCATATACAAGATCGCTAATAAATGCAATACCGGAGCTATGAATTAAATGAACCAAACCTATGGCTCTGTTAATTTAAGGGCTTCATTCCTAATTTTCACAGTCAAAACACTGAAAAAGAAGTAAGAGACATATACTGTCCGCATAGATTTTTTTTGATTTATCCGGCCAGCTTCAAATAGCAAAGAAGTATTACGAGCTCAGGATACCGATCAATCTAGTAGCAAAAGCAAAAAAACAACAGCTACTACCTATTGCAGTAAAGAAAGAGAAGCAATATCACTTTAAAGTAAAGGAATTTGGCTTAAGTTAACAGAGCCTACCTATATTTAGAAAAGATATATTAGTGTAGGTTAGCCTCTGATAGCGTTGCAAAAACTGGGATTGATGACTACTATTTTATCTGTTTTTTTTGTACTGCTTTTGTTTACTTCTATGGGATTTGAGAATACTGTTTTCTCACAGGTACACCAAAAAGGCCCCTATATAGATCAGGCAAGATTTATCCACCGTGTGGATGAGAATCTTGCGCTCGAAGAGGTCAAATCAGGATCCCTTGATATGTATTTTTTTCCAATCCTTCGTGAAGCTGCCAATGATGCAAGGAACGATCCTAGACTAAAGGTATATGATAAAACT
>CAYWRR010000159.1:0-5594 GCA_964460425.1 uncultured Nitrososphaera sp. | reverse complement strand
GCCTGAGCAACATCGTACCATATGAATTCCTGAAATTTCCAAAGGACATGCTCGACAGCATTCATAAGAGTTTGAAGATCCTTGGCACTTTAGGTCGAGGTATTGATAGACTAACAAGAAAACGTTTAGAACTTGTCAAAGAACTTGATTCAATAGCTAACCAGCTAAAGCAATTACCAAAATATCAACACCTATCAGATGCCTATGCATTTGCTGATTCCATGACCGAATCCTTCAAGCTGCTACTCTCCAGCTTTGTAGATATCGGATACATAATGGAGGAGGTTAATTGCCTCTGTCAAAATTATGTAGTAACCATAGAGGAGATGTCATATAACAAAATTTGAGAAAGATAAAGGATATTTAGTCGTGCTCATGTATCAGCCATTTTAGGTCTGATATTGCAGCTTACAATCTCCTGCAGATATAATTCGTAGTAGTATGATCAGCTTTTATTTGCAAGGGAACTCATCAGCAACTTATTTTCATACTATTTCCTATCCTGCCACCCAGTAAAGCAGCTACCTTGCATAAAATGATCGACGTAACTATATGCCTTCATTAAATATGTCATCTAAACTTTTTAATTACACAACACTGAATGACTATGTGAGTCCTCTAAAACAAGAGGTGCATCTAGAATCTAATGAAGCTCTTGCAATAGAAGTATTAATTATCAGCCGACTGCTTGCTTGTGACGGCTCAAAACCCTGATCGAGTCCGCAGACTGTCCAGAGAGTATTAACCGCTTATTTCTTATAAGACGGCTGTACCACATTTTTTCACATCTTGTATCCAATCTTCCTGAGGAAGTTCTTCCTATTTTCCTGTTCATTCTGATCCTCAGTTCCCTTAGGTGTATATCCATCCACTACTCCAAGTATTGCCCGTCCCTGCCCAGTCTCTGCAATGATGACTTCCATCGGATTTGCGGTAGCACAGTAGATGTTTACAAGCTCAGGAACATCTCTTAGACTTGAGAGAACATTTATGGGGTATGCATTTCTCATGACAATCACTAGGCTGTGACCTGCCCCAATCCTTTGTGCAATTTCTATAGCAAGTTTCTCTAGATTACCCTCGTTGCCTTGATGTCTTATCAAGCATGGACCACTAGCTTCACAAAATGATATTCCAAACTCGATGTTTGGGACGCTGTTTATCATACATTCATGTACATCTTCTACTGTTTTGATAAAATGACTTTGAGCCAAGATTAACTGTGAACCTTCAGGCGGTTCTATCTTGATGCTTAACAGCTCCATGACAGAGTGAAGGATGATAGCACATGTTCATTTACTTTTAGCACCTAGGATTTACATGGCTTGTCTTTTTTCATGTCATATATGGCTGAACAAGCTTTACTTTTATCCACTTTTTGAATACCACTAAAATCGAGAAAGGACATCGTTATATTCTGAAGTATAATGCGCCGCAGAAAACAAAAACGTCCGCTATACCAAAAACTTCTACATAGAAGGAAGTCTAGGAAACATATTAATGAGTAAGAACGAAGTACGGCCTATAAGGGATTTACAAAGAATAAGACGATGATCAGGCCTTTGCCTTTTTTTGGAAGGATGTAATAGTCATTCTTAATATCGCTAGCAAATAACCTTGGATCAGATATTTTGAAGTAACTAAAGAAGTGTCATTTTTCGCTTCTCTAGGACCGAGCTAAAAATTTGATTTGGCTTTAGAACTGATACACCAGTGGATTTTCCTAGTACTTCTATAGATATTATCCATGATGGATTTTCCAAGCTCACCTTGTTATTAATCAAATCAGCTATCCCCACAATGATTTCACGGGAACATATATCTGTGTGGCGCTTTTTCACTGTAACTCTGAACGTATCTTCAGGTTGTAGCTTGGGCTGAGTGAGTTCCATGGCGGCATTTCTAATATCATCCACATTGGAAGGGACAACTATCTCCACAGGCAAAATCCTCAATACATGCCTAAATTGCCAAGGCTCGGAAATGACTAATTCTTTGCACTTTGCAATAACATAGAATGGATCTAATCCTGTAATTCCTATCAGGACTCCTGAGATAGTTGTAATATCAGCTTCTGCTTGGGTATCTCCAAAGCTCTCCAAAAGCGACAAAAGCTCTTCTTTGGCCATTCTCTCAAGATGCCGACGGCTTGTTACTATTAAGTTAAAGTAATGTAGCATATATGTTGTTATCATCCCCAGTACCCGATAATAAGCAAAACATTCTATCTGCATTTCTTGTAGTATGCATTTATAATTGCAGCATGAAGCAGAAATATGTCCTGATAAATAACTGCAAGCACAAGCAATAAAAAATGCCTTAAAGTTCAACTACCCTCTTTCACTCTAGAATAATAATAATAATGCAAACATGATCGATAGTAGCCCTAGTTGCAGGGCAATGCTGTAAAGACTAGTTCTTATTATAGATATAATGAAAGCTACAGTATGATGAATGCCGGAGTAAGAATTTCAAAAATCCTAGTGATCGTAGTTGGATCTGAATATTCTGAGAAGGCTCTTAAATTGGCTTGTATCATTGCAGCAAAATGTAACGCAGGCCTGCTAATTGTCAACATTTCAGAATTTCTTGAAAGAGAAGTAGTACTAACTTTCGACCTGTCAAAGAAAGCAAGGCAGGAACTTGAAAAGGGTGGAAATCTACCTCTACTCGAATGCTGCATTTCTGAAGCAGAAGATGCAGGTTTTATCGATGTACAAACTATGACGACATCAGGACATGCCGCAGAAATGATTTTGAGAATTGCGGATTTGGAGGGTGCTGATATGATAGTCCTAGGTACCCGAGGACTCAGTTCCCTTAAGGAATTTCTTCTTGGCAGTGTTTCATACAATGTAAGCCATCAAGCAAAGTGCTCTGTTGTAATTGCAAGATAGTACATCTTGTTGTTTTAGAATGTTCTAAGTGGGCTTCTTGATTTCCTTTTTTGTTGAATTAGATCCAGTCGTACAAGCTCTGCTCGCTACCACTTTTACGTGGGGCGTGACTGCGGTTGGTGCCGCCTCAGTTTTTCTTGTTAGAACTATTGACAAAAGAACTCTCGATATTATGCTTGGAATTGCTGCTGGAGTTATGGTCTCAGCAAGCTTTTGGTCACTATTGCTGCCAGCAATAGAAATACCGACCCGTGGAGGGATGGGATCAATGGCGTGGGTTCCGGCTGTTGCCGGTTTTGTGATTGGAGGACTATCCATCTGGGGAATGGACAAAATCCTGCCACACCTTCACCCAAACCTTCCTCCCTCTCTTGCTGAAGGTCCAAGAACTGGTTTGCGCCGAACAGCTCTCATGGTATCTGCCATAACCATGCACAACTTTCCTGAGGGGATGGCAGTAGGCATAGCCTTTGGGGCAGCCGCACTGGGTTTACCAGAGTCCAGTATGGGCGCTGCGATCGCTCTAGCAATAGGCATAGGCTTGCAGAACTTTCCAGAAGGACTTATAATATCTGTGCCTCTCCGTCAGGAGGGAATATCTGCTGCGAAAAGTTTTTGGTATGGTCAGCTTTCAGCAGTGATTGAGCCCTTGGCCGGCGTGGCTGGCGCACTGTTTATACACTTGGCGCAACAGCTACTACCCTACCTGTTTGGTTTTGCAGCAGGTGCCATGATCTTCGTGGTTGTTGAAGAGGTCATCCCAGCTTATCAGGGTAAGAATATAGATCTGGCAACTATTGGGTTTTTGATTGGATTTGTAGTAATGATGGGGTTAGATATAGGATTTGGATAGTGGAGTTGATATGGCATAGGTAAGAAATACATGCGGCAACATGTTCACGAGTTCCTAAAAGCATCGATATATCGTTTGATAGTAAATAGCAAATGCGGACTGACAGCAGAAAATATCAAGAAAAGAATCTCTTTGACCATGGAGAATCCAGAGGAATTGGATGCCTGTATGAAAGAGCTGAAGGAGGATGGTCTGATAGCGCATAACAACATAACAGGATTGTGGACAGCTCTATAGATCTAAGGGATGCTCATGTTCAACTGATCGGCAATGTTAAACAAAGAGATAATTCTAGATGTCATAAAAATAAAAGTACGGTGTTTTTGATTTGGTGAAATCAAGTTATGTGAGAGATGAGGATAAGTTTTTGTAGAAGAATAACACCTAGACAATGCAGTAGGTAGAAGCTCGTTGGAATCCCTACATACGGCGTTAAATGAGGAACTTTATGAAGCTAGCGCGTTACCATTTCTGGAGAATGGCGAAATAGTGCAGGCTGCTCAGATTACCTATGAGTGGCTGCTTAAGGAATCATTACCAAAAAGCTGACAGAGTACAACGCCAAACCTTTATGAAATGTTGTCATTTTTGATAGAGAAAGGTAAAAGACTAGGCTTTATCTGCAATACAAGGCTGGAGCAAGGGAACATGATGGTATTTATAATAAAAAGCAAACAGAAGCAGAACAATATCGTTACAATTTTCTTGGAACTGTTGCTCGCATATGTATGTGAAAAGATAGGCAAGTTTGATTCAGAAATTAGCCATACCTAAAGTGGAACAATTGTTGCCAAAATCAAGTTAGTATGAGACCACAAAATTACAACTACGACAGTCCTTCTGCCAAATAGCCCATGCGATAAAGAAAAGGATGCTGTGCAGCAGGCAAAAGAACCCTGTCAGTGCATCTTGCTTCCACTTTTTCTCTAACTTTCAGCTTGTTATATTAAAGGTTCAATTATTCCTGGATTCATTGTAAGAGGGTCTAGCAGACATGTGTAAGATAGCTGATAAGGCCGCTTGTATTTAGAATACCAATAGGCTTCCTTTACCTGTAGACAACAAGTAGTAGGTGACGGGCCACGTTGCTTGTAGTAACCTTCGCAGCAACCTACGTGTATATACACCTTGGGCTTTGCGATAGAAGCGTAGATGGAAATTTCTGTTTGAGTTTTATATCATTTATGCCTATTACCTGGGCGCAAACACGACGCACTATGTCGCTGTCTAGGAATACGCTCCTGATGTAGAGTCCACTTTCTATGTCTTTTTGTAGTTATCAATGACTAGTATAAAGTAGCTCGGAATTGCGATCCGCATCTCCTTTGCAACCTTTTTGGTATTGATAAACGCAGCTATGCATTCAAACATCTTTGACGTCATGTCACTTATGTAAGTCACACAATTGTTTGATGGAAAAGTGGTGTTTTGAGCTCCTTGGGATATCTAATATTTTATATCGTATCTGCAGCGAGTTAGACTAAAAGCGCATAACTGATATAGGATGAGTGCTACTCTATCGCACAAGGCTTCAAAATTTTCCTGTCTCCAGCATCATGGTAAGATGTTAAGGCGGTTAGTGAAGTACATCGTTGCAGCATATGCATGCAAGGTTATGCAAATCAACAAGGCAGGAAGCATTATCATCGTAACACTCAATAAAGAATCTGACAAGATTCCAGTGGGCATTACAATAGAAAGAGATGTTGTAAAGCACATAGCAATAGACCCTTCACGTAGCCGTTTTTCAGTACGGGAATTAGTGAGCCATCCTCTGGTTGCCATATCCCCAAATAATTCTCTCAAGGATGCACTACACCTTATTGTGTTGAGAGATATATACC
>CAYWRR010000158.1:0-5615 GCA_964460425.1 uncultured Nitrososphaera sp. | reverse complement strand
GCGAGAGCACTAGTTAGAACCCGTAAACAAAGGTCATCATCTTATTCTTTTAATTGACACAGATAAGTAATGGCAGGATATAATATCTCTCTCTTTCTACAGCATATGTGTTGTGAACAACAAAAAAATAAAACAAGAAATTCATCATCAATCAGCTGAGCATCACATAAGATGAAGAGATGATGAAAACAAATTCTATTTCAGTGTAAAGCTCTTTCCGCTTCTAAAAGCTATTGCCCTTGCAGACGATCTGTCCCGTACTCCACGCCTATTGGCATCAGTATTCTGAGGTAATGACGTTCCATGTTCGTCTACTATCTCAATACTAACACTATCTTTGAATTTCATTTTCAGCATACGGGCAATCTGTATTGCCATAGTGATATTGCCGTCGCCTATTTTCACGACTTTTTTTCTTGACTCTATACCGCCAAGCATAGCTGCAACATAGTTAATTGCATCCTGAGGTGAAGATTCTACAACCGCACTTGCGATCTCATGATGCAGGTAGATAGTAGATATTCCAATCCTGCTGCCTGGATCTATTCCTATGATCAGTTGATCATCTATCATTACCCGTTCGGCTATGACGCTTCGCAGGATCTTTGCCTTGGCAATTGCGGGGTATTTTTCAAGTTCAGTATCAATCATAATGATGCATTTCTTGTTTACAATGCTGGCTTCATCCTGTGTGGTAATAATGACTTTAGCATTTGATACTGCAGCTTCCTCTGGGGATACCGAGTCAAACTGTAGCTCCATTAACCTAAGGGCACATGTTATATTATAGTACGGACGGCCGCGAACAGTCGCTACAGTAATCTTTCGATATGAAAGCTCCTCCTCGGTCAGGGGCGTTTCATCAATATTGACTTTAAGCAAGAAGTGCTTTTAAAGCTTATGGGTTAGCTGATTGGCTTGCCGTCTGAGGTATATTTCCTGATCTTGACTGGTTGATGGATAGAAGATGATGATGGTTGCGACTTTGTTTCCACCTTTTGTGTAGTCACTGGCAGAGTAGTAGTATCACCCAGAACTGCCTGGACTATACTATTAACCGTTGCGTCAAATGATGCTTTAATGTTCTTCCTAATGTTGGCAAGGTTAGCTCTTCCAGTTTCACCTATTTCTTCTGACTCAGCCTCGGCCTCTGCTTTGGTTCTATCTACTATTTGCTTGGCTTCCTCGTTTGCAAGAGTGATTATTTGTTGCTTTAGATTCTCAATTTCTTCATCAGAACGAGCAATTATACGCCTTCTCATATCCTCGACGCGGCCATACATCCCGTCGATATCATTTTCAAGCTCAGATAAAGCACTGACAATAGTTTCGACTGCAGAATATGAAGTTGGTGACGGAATGTCAGTGTGCGCCGTCTTTCCCTTTGCCAAGATATCTGAAAACAAAAGTAGCAAAGAGGGATATTAAAACTAAGTGCTATGTGGCAAGGCTAAGTATGGCCTGTGCCATATCTCCCTTGCTCTCAGTCAGGGCCTGTATTGCCTTTTCCCTAGAAACATTAGCTTGTTGCATGACAAGTATAACATCCTCTTCCTTGAACACAGGAACCTCACGCTCTTTTTCTTCAATGTCTGATGCAATAACTTGAAAGATAGTGCTGTCCTTGCCCTTCATTTCTATTACCTGCGGCTTGATGAGGTAAAGCTCTTTTGTCTCAGTCTTGATAAGCACTTCTTCTACATTATCCATCGCCTTCATGTCAAGGCCCATCTTATCGAGCATGCGCCTCATTTCACGATTGCCGCGCATCATATACTGTACCTTGATTACTCTGTTCTACCTTTTATTCCTTGTCGAACCTTTACTGCTACGCCTTTTCGATATTGCTTCATCAGTCTTGAGGAGAGCATTGCAATGCCTACTGCTATCACTCTTCTGCTACTATTATCAATACCGCTAACACTACTATTGCCATCAATGACTGCTACATCCGATCCAACTTTGATGTTAGAACCACACCACTTGACATGCTTGCAGAAAAGCGACCGACCTTCGCTTACAAATGGCACAGCATCCTGCACAGGCATAACACAGTTCTCCCAGAACTGCTTACTATTCTTAAGCAGATACTGGGCACCCATAATGGTAAGTGCAAGCCCACCATCTGTTCGCAAAGTTACGGCCAGTCTGCCACCTATGCTAAAGTTCTTTATTCTGCCAGTCCGCCTTGAAAAATCGAATTGGATATCAGCCGGCAAGGCATCTGAGACTCCTGCTCCTAATAGGGCATCAATATGCCTATGTATTTTTTCTCTTGGATCTATCGGCAGAGGACTCAACTTAGGATAATACTTTCTATATACTACACAAATATAATTACATTTACAGCGTACATCTATATAGATCTAGGGTACGAATATATAGAATAGCTGGAAGATCTAGCTCATTGAATAAAATGTATAGCGAAGAGGATGGCAATGGTGAACATCTTTCACAAAGCGAGGAGACTAGAAAATTGCAATACACTGGTGGCTCTTCTTACATCGTATCTTTACCAAAGAAGTGGATTCAGGACCTAGGCCTGAAACAGGGAGACCATGTCGTAATTTTAAGGCAAGGCAATTCTACACTCCAAATAGCACCAGCCTCAAAGAGACTAATCAAAGAACAAAAGGAAGCTACAATTGAAGTCGGCAAGGATCACAACCCGTATTTTATCGCGCGTAAACTTATTGCTCTCTATTTCCTTGGCTTTAACATAATCAATGTTGTTCCCAAGGAAGATAGATTGCTTGTGGAGCAGAGAGAAGTTATCAAGAACATCATCAGGCGCGTCCTTATGGGGACGGAGATCATTGCCGACTCAGCCACAGGCATTACCTTGCAAGTGCTTATCAATCTACTTGACTTGTCCGTCGATACAGCATTCAAGCGAATGTTGCTTATTGCTAAGTCTATGTATCGTGACACTCTTCTCTCTCTCAGAGAAAATAATGTCGAGCTTGCACAAGAAGTAGTGAAGTCTGACGACGAGGTTGATAGATTCAGCTTTTACATAGTGCGGCAATTGAAGATAGCCATCAAGAACGAATATTTGTTGAAAGAGATAGGGCTTGAGGAGCCGCGCAACTGCCTTGGATACAGGCTGATAGCCAAGTCAGTTGAGAGGGTGGCAGACCATGCTGTAGTAATAGCAAAGGATATTATAGGGATACGACAACCGCTCAACAAAGACATTGTGGATAAAATATCCAGCATGAGCTATTTTGCTCTTGAGGTGCTCGATGACTCATGTTTGTCAATGTTTAAACGTGACTATGAAGCTGCTGATAGAGCTATTGAAAAGGCCCGTAAGATAGATGAGATGGAAAAGGCGATATTGCGCACAGTATCTAAACCCAGAGATGTCAATGAACTATATAGAATCAAGCTGATAACGGATAACATTCGTAGGGTTGCAGAATATGCAAGCGATATTGCAGAAATAGTGATCAATATGACAGTTCAGCAGACTCTGAGAAAAGGCTAAATCCGCCCCCTCATATATTTGAACTCAAATGTCCTACTGCGAGCTTTGCGGGCACCAGACTTTTGAGAAAAAGATGGTGATAGTAGATAGCACAGTATTCAATGTTTGTATTACATGTTCAAAACGAGGGAAACCCTATGTACCGCCACAGATTGCAGTCAAGAAGAAAAAGCCACTTGCAGTAAAACCGCAGAAAAAGATTGGGCTAGCAGATGAAACTATTCTTACACCTGATTTTGCAAGGCTGATAAGAGAAGCAAGAATGAAGATGGGTCTGACACATGAGCAGCTAGGCATGAAGATGAACGAGAAGGCACAGCTTCTCAAAAAGTTTGAAACAGGCTCGCTCAAACCTGACGAGATATTTGCAAAAAAGCTGGAACGCTACCTAGGGATCAAGCTGTACGTCAGCACCAATATCGATGAGGAATAAATGGCAAATTACAGAAAGGCTATTCTTATAACATACCCTATAGAGCAGGTGATAAATGAAGCAAGATCGCTTGCCGATGCGGCTGGCTATTCAGTCATCAAGACTGTGACCCAGCGTCAGATAACAAAATCAAGATTTGGGATCGGTAGTGGGAAGGCAGAAGAAGTAAAAGAGATTGTAAAAGAGATCAAGCCGGATGTCATCATATTTGACGAGACGGTTAAGCCAACTCAGATATACAATCTAGCAAGCTTGTGCAAGGTGGAGATAATTGACAGGGAGCGATTGATCTTGGAAATTTTTGAGAGGCGAGCAAGTACTGCTGAATCACATATCCAGATCAAGCTTGCTCAATTGCGCTATGATATAGCAAGGGCACGTGAAAAGGTTAGACTTGCAAGAGTGGGAGAGCAACCGGGATTCTACGGCCTTGGCAAGTACGAGGCGGACATCTATTTCCTTGATATAAGGAGACGAGCTGCAATGTTAAAGAAAAAACTTGAAAAAGAGGGAAAAAGGCGGCAGTTGCACAGGAACCAACGGGCAAAGGTCGGCCTGCCAACAGTATCGCTTGCGGGCTACACTTCCGCCGGCAAAACTACACTGTTCAACAAGATGACAGGCGAGACTAAAGTTACTGGACAAGGCCTCTTTACTACCCTTTCCACATTTACTCGGGCAATAGACCTGCATGGCGGCAAAGTGTTACTAAATGACACTATTGGCTTTATCAGCAAGCTGCCACCATATATGATCGATGCATTCAAATCAACTCTTGATGAGCTGACCTATGCAAGCCTTACACTTTTGGTGCTTGATATAAGTGAGCCGGTTGATGAAATTAGAAGAAAATTTGAGAGCTCTTGTGACGTAATAAACGAGTTTGAGGTACCAGACACAAGGATAATTTATGTTCTTAACAAGGCCGACCTGACCGCTATTGAAGATGCATTTCACAAGGCCGATCAACTTGGCATTTTGGATAGCAAACGCTTGCTTGCGGTATCTGCCAAGACAGGCTATAACATTGATCAGTTAAAAAATCTGATGACATCAATACTGTTTGAAACTAAAAAGTCAGAGGCAAATAAGAGATTAGTGCTTAACTGGGGAGGAGAAGGATGAACATATCAGTTCTCAGGATTGGCCATAGGTTTGTGCGTGACGACAGGGTGACTACACATGCGGCGCTTGTTGCGCGGGCATTTGGAGCGGATATGATATACATGACAGGAATCCTAGACGGATCTATCAATGATACAGTTGCAAGCGTATCCAAGAGGTGGGGTGGCAGGTTCAGGGTCGAGATCATACAGGATTGGAAAAATCTTGCAAAAGATTGGAAAAAGGAAGGGGGCAAAGTGGCTCATCTTACAATGTATGGCATCAATATCGATAATATAGCCGAAAGGCTGCGTGAAGAAAGCAAGATACTAGTAATAATTGGTGCAGAGAAAGTCCCTCAAGAAGCGTACAACCTTGCCGATTACAATATTGCGATCGGCAACCAACCTCACTCTGAAATTGCTGCATTAGCAATTTTTCTAGACAGGATATTCACAGGTAAGCAATTTAAAAGTGTGTTTGCTGACGCCAGTATGAAAATAGTACCTACTGAAAAAGGAAAAAAATTGCAAGAGAACAAGTAGTATAATAATGTTTTTCATTGTGCCATGTTGGATGGCAAGAGAG
>CAYWRR010000157.1:0-5624 GCA_964460425.1 uncultured Nitrososphaera sp. | reverse complement strand
GGGTAAATATGTTTTCCCATTATACGATTTTATACTATACTATTTGTAGTTAAGCAAATAATTCAAACGAGCATCGTTCGGAAAGTTAAGTTAATTCTGGGCCCTGTTATATTTTTAGCCTTGGGTAAGCTGTGTAACCAATTTCTCTGAGTAGCATCTTTCATTACAAGCAAACTGCCATGTTCAAGTATAAGTGAAACAGTTTGTTTAGTTTGCTTGTGCTTAAATAAGAATTTTCGTTCTTCTCCAAGACTTAATGAAGCAATGGTATTATTCTTTCCTAGCGATTCTTCGTCATCGCTATGCCACCCCATACCTTCGTTTCCATTATGATATAAATTCAGCAAACAGGAGTTAAATTTCGTTCCTGCAAGTTCTTCTGCTATCTGCTTAAGGTCAAGAAGTTCTTTCGTCCATGGTAATGCTTGCTTTGTTGTATTTGAATAGGTATACAAATAGTCAGAATCACCGTACCACGCAGTTTTTCTCTTGGTTACAATATGCTTACCGAAAACGATGACCTCTTCGTTCTCCCACAATATACTTTGCATTAGCAGATCAAAGTATTGATTTGATACGTTTGGTGTTAATATCTTCCCATAATAGTTTACCGTACCGTCTTTGTGCAGAAGATTGCTTAGTCTATCTCTGTTGAATCGTTCATCCTTCATAGCAGATCTCTTCTCGCATTATTAGTTTCTGCAATCTAATATATGTAAAGCAAGTCATACGGTTAACTTTAAACCCAACGGTGGCAACCTGCGTCGTAAATCCCTTACCAATAGTTAAATACAACTAGCTCGCCTAGAAATTCCTTATAAGTTGAATAATCTTTATCATACACAATGACTCGATTTAAGACTTCCTTAACGAAAGATAAGTTACAAGAACGCAAGCTGGTAAGAGCAGATGTTAAGGGTAGATCGATTGTGTTGACAATGATAAGTGGAAAGGTCTATGCTATGGATTCGGTATGTTCTCACGAGGGCGGACCATTGGAGGATGGGATGTTGGAAGATTATAATCTGATTTGCCCCTGGCATCAAGGAATTTTTGACGTACGGAATGCCAAAGCATCTCCTGATACAGATTGGGTTACGGATCTGAATTCTTACAAAGTGGCCATCGATGACAAAAGCCAGGAGATATTCATTGATGCAGATTAGAATCACTAGCATGGACTACAAAGAGACCCTAGTAAAACTACCTAACATAAACCAAAGGTGAGGTAATCATATCCACAAGACCCTTAAAGCTTCAATTAAAGCTGCTGGATAGAATGTCACAAAAAGGTACAGATATAATGTCTTTTAAATTTGATCGCAGTGATGACGAGCAACCTGATCGTTATCTGAATTACAAAGCCGGACAATATGCTGTTGTAGATCTCGGGACAAAGGAAGATCCAGAAGGTCCGGTAAGATCATTTACGATCGCCTCCTCTCCAACAGAAGAGAAATTTATCTTGATTAGTACAAGAATAAGAGATACACCTTTTAAAAAGAAACTTGCGAATTTAGACCTGGGAACTCTAGTTAAGATTACAGCTCCACTAGGTAGGTTTGTTTTACCTGAAAATGATATCTCGAGGTCTCTTGTATTTCTGTCAGGCGGTATAGGAGTCACTCCTTTTAGAAGTATGGTAAAATATGCTACTGATCAGCAGTTACCGATAAAAATTATGATGTTTGATTCTAACAGAGACGAGGAGAATATCCTTTATAGAAACGAATTTGACATCTGTATGAAAGCAAACAAGAATTTAAAGATTATTTATACAATGACTGGTAAAGGAAAGGAAACATCTTCGTCATCAAGTACAGTAGATGATGGTGGCTGGGAGCGAGAAAGAGGTTACATAAACAAAACAATGATAACCAAATATATGACTAATGATGAATTGGATGATTCGATTTTTTATATTTGTGGGCCGCCAGGAATGTTAAATGCAATGCAGCAGTTACTACAAAATGATCTACACATTTCAAAGGAGAGAATAAAAATTGAAGAATTTACTGGCTACTAGTAATTTCTGAATGAAGAAATTGAGAGATCGCATACACTTTTTTCTGCTCTGCGGCTACAACCTTCACATTTGCCAATCTGTATATCATCTATAATATGCTTACATAATGGAGAGCAGAAAATATTTCTACAGTATGATGCTTCATAGTTATCCATCAGGTTGTAAGGCTAATTTCAGTTTTATTATCTTCTGAAAAACATTCTTCTGGGGAGTATTGGCATTCTGCACATCTAAGTTTTATTATAAATAGAACCGATCATGTTCCCTCTATTAAGATCTACTAATTGGTATATTCTTTATAGCAAGTATGTGATATTGTTCGATGATGACAGTAGATATTGATCGAGGTCGCTATCTCACAAGTCATAGAATATACATTTGGCGTGGGTGACTAATGCTGGTCTGGTTTCCTTTCAGAAAGTTAAGTTCCTAGGTCCAGTCTTGAATCTGTTGAATTAGCCGGTCTGATTCCAATTAACTATGTTCTCATTAAGAGGAGATGGAGGACTACCTGAGAAGTCTATCCCAAATGCTTTCTTTGCAAATTCCCGAAATTTTACAGCCCATGGATGACTTGACGTAGCAAACTCCTTTAGGGTGTTGGCAGGGTCGTTTGTCTCAATACTTATTACCTCAAGATCAGGAGCCCTAGTCGCAGGTGGACTGCGTTGAATCCAAACATGTTCACGGGAAATACCAGCAACCCTGTAGAATTCGTCGTGTTCTTCTGTGTTTGTATTTTCCTCTGCAAACTTCTTTGCCAATTCAGCCCCCCCTGGAAGAAACGGTAAGGCTAAACAATAACTTAACATTTCAGTATCCATACATTTGATATTTAAAAAACCTATCTCCTCACCGAAGCTGTGATGACGCCTCCAATCATAGCTTCATAAGAGTCAAAGTAATTGGCCAGACCAACAATATTCATCTGATATAGGACCAAAAACTGTGTCAAATATGATTCAAATCCCACTGGCCCCATAGTGATATTAGCATAATTGGATTCACTAACATACGCGATTTGGATAGCTGATAACATCCTTTGCAGTAAGCCCTTACAGTAAGCTTTTCAGCTGGCTTAAGTTATAATTATCCTTTCTTATGGTAGAGGTGGATCACTTCTCAAGATATGCTTTTAATCAAATTAGAAGAAGCAATAGTATTAGCTGCTGAAACTATTTCACTTATGATCTCCGAGGCACTCTGATCTCTTTTCAGCAGTCTTAATCCCTGACCTGCAAGAAGAGGATAGTAATCAGCTGAATTTTGTTTTCTTGATTCAGAATAAATGTCATCTGCAGCTAGGCTTTGGAGAGGCCATGCAAGAGGTTTAGTCTCTGATTCCATATATTTCTCAATGAAACGATTGCGAATTGAACGTGCAGGACGTCCCGTAAATAATTGAGTAATAGTAGTATCTGCTTCTGTTGAGGAAAACATCTTGTCTTGATAAGCTGGAAAGATTCCACTTTCTTTTGCTACAAGAAACCTTGTACCAATCAGTACTCCTGAAGCACCTAACGCAAGTGCTGCTACTAGTCCACGTCCATCCATGATACCACCTGCTGCTACTACTGGCACTTGAGGTATTGCATCTACAACTTGAGGTACTAATGCAAAGGTTCCTATTAACGCAGCTTCACCATGTGGGCCTAACTTAAAAGTCGACCTGTGACCTCCCGCTTCTGCCCCTTGAGCTACTACTATATCGGTTCCTCCCTCTACGACTTGAATCGCTTCATTTACTGTTGTCACCATTGTCATTACAGTAGTGTCATGAGAATGAGCTAATTCAGTAATGCTTGTAGGATCACCAAGTCCTACACTTAATACAGGTACCTTTTCCTCAAAAATTATCTCTAGGTATTGTGATGTCATAGAGGGTGGTATAGATATAGTCGATGATCCTGATGATAGTCGCAATTCGTTTCTAAAATTATCCAAATAACGTTGTGCCGATTTTACATCATTATTACCACCTTCTGGAGGAGCAAGAAGAATATTAACTCCAAAAGGATTCTGGGTTTCAGATCTAATCTTCAAAATGGCCTCTTTGAGCTGAGTAGGTGTTAATCGTGAAGCAGCCAAAATACCAAGGCCACCTGCATTTGAGACAGTGGATACTAACTCTGGTGTAGTCGCACCGCCAGCCATTCCTGCTTGTACGATCGGGTATTTAATGCCCAATTTCTCACATAGCTTATTCATCGCCCCTTTATACCATCCTTTAATATTTACATATATTGAACTACATCATGGCATACCTCAGGTGATGCTCACAGATCGGCATATTTGTTATCTAGATCTAGGAACGCTTGCATTGATACCACAAAAAGTAGATGCTCTCCCTTCTTCTATACCTATAGTTGCTGGCGGAATTATAGACGGTAGAGGTTTAGTAGCCTGTCTAGCATTGGGTGCAGCAGGAGTACTCTTAGGTACTCGCTTTATGGTAGCGCGTGAAAGTGGTACTTTTCAAGCATACCAGCAGCAAATGTTTGCAGCTAAGGAAACTGATACAGTTATTACAAGATCTTTTACTGGCCGGCCAGCCCGAGCAATCCGTAACCGTTTCATAGAAGAATATCACAGGTCAAATTCCAAACTACTGGCTTGGCCTCTACAGTTTTTAGCAGCTGATGATATCTATAAGACAGCACAGGCAAGGGGTAGAATGGAATACTATCCACTTATGGCAGGACAGGGACTAAGATTACTCAAAAGAGATCAAAGTGCAGCTGAAATAATGAAAGAAATAGTGCAAGATGCTACCAAGATCGTATCCCGACTGAAAAACGCAGTATAAAATCCTTGTCTCCCAATAAAAACTATTGTCCATAAACTACTTAGACCGGTAAGCAATGGCGACTATGACCAGATTGTACCACGTATCAATATATAGAAAAATCAAGGGCTGTATTGTCATCATGATTAGGCAACACCTAAATCGTTCGTTGTGGATATTTTTGCACTAATATAGTAGATCTTGTTTTAGAAGAGAAAAATTCTGAGTTATATGCTTTACCAAATTATAAGTTTTTAGAAAATTTAGTTTTTCGCTGTCTTTTAACCTGATCAAAAAAATGAAAAAGTTTAACTACAGATCCATGTGATAATATGTCCTGTGCGCAAAGGCACTAAAATTGGAATTGTAGGCGTAATAGTTATAATAATAGGAGTAGGAGCCTATTATCTTGCTTCTCCATTATTTATTTCAACTGAAGTGGATGAGCCTTTACCGACAAGTGTAGTAGAATCAGAAGCGTATCAAAAATTTGTTGCGATGAACGAGGATGAAAAAATGGAGGCTGCAAAACAGATGAGCTCAGATGAAAGAGATGAGATAATGGCTACTGCAATTGGGGTAAATAATAGTATAGATGAACCTATGGATCAAATTCTAGTACAACAACAGCAGCAATCACAAAATATGAGTACCCCAGTTGCGTTAAGAGCAGGTCAGTTTGTTGGTGTAGGTGATGGAGTACATAATGCAGAAGGGCTAGCAAAAGTAATTCCATTACAAGATGGAACTGGCAGTATTTTGAGGTTAGAAAACCTAAGAGTTACTAATGGACCTGACCTATATGTTTATCTT
>CAYWRR010000156.1:0-5644 GCA_964460425.1 uncultured Nitrososphaera sp. | reverse complement strand
TCCTCAATGCAAGCAAAGTGTGGCCACCTGGCTCGTCGATCATATGCTAATACTCATAACGGCCTATGTAGAAGATGTCATGCTAATTTTAGCTTCTTACTTGACATGGAGGATAGATTTGGTGAAGACCTAGTGATAGAGTACTGGTATGCAAAGATTTTGATACACTTGTCCGATGATAAACAAGCAACAAGTTGTTTTCTCGATCACCTTGTAGGCTTCTACTCTAAAAAACTGCACGAGGTTTCTGTAAACAAGCAGACATATGTCAGAAAAATGCTTTATATGTTAAATTCACTGAAAGAACCGTTTGATGACAGATCTCTTGTCTGAAGAACAGCCTCCTAACTCGCATCGTAGTGTTGCAAACGTATTATTAGCTGAGGATCAATATCGTAATGATAGATGCGCTTCTAACTGGGCTGCCGTTAGTGTAGTTGTAGAAACAAAAGACAAACTAAAAGTCTTAAATAGATTAGCTGCAATCTTCTGTGACGATGTCAACTAAGAATAACACATTAATAATGATAGTCTTGGTAGCAATATCAGGTTCTTTAGTAGCGTTCGCATCAGGATTGCAGATATCAACCGGTGACGTTTTAGCAGCAGTAGCAGTCTCCCCCATTGCGATCCTCCCTGATATTGATGAGCAGCACCCAGCTCCAGCAGAAATTATTAACTCCCCTGAATCAGAGGAATCAACCCAAGGAGATGAAAGTGCCAGAATTCCATCGTCGCCTGGAATCCAGAGATCTCCACATGGTGATAGAGGTCCTAGCATAACTATAAATGGTGATGCTGGCAGTTCTGGTTAATCAAAAGAAAGTTATCCTACCACAGAATGATGGAATAACTCTTCGTAGGGGAAGGTTCTGTTACTTAGCAGAAAGTGGCTGGGAAGCTATTGCTAACAGCTAACTTGATCTTTAACAGGAGTGTCTGGTGTATTATCATTATTTACAAGTTTCCACTGATTAGCTTGTAATACGCCTTCTACATCACACTCTGAGATATTTTCTGTTTCTTCACCTTTAAGTCTTTGACTCATTAAATCGGAATCGAAATCAGCATGTCCCAATCCAAGAGCATGACCTATCTCATGTGTTGCAATTTCTTTTAGCTTTTGTGGATCATATTGAATTAAAAAGATTTCAGAGTCATGTTCAAAATAAAGTATAGCTTTTGGCAGAAGTATCTTTACTTCGTTTATAAAATCATCTCCGTCAGATCTTAGTATACTAGCGCCTGCTGCCATACCACCAAACGCTTCTACGAACTGCACTTCTATGTCTGCACTTACGTCGTCATCATCACTGTCGTCATCTGAGGAAATTGAAGAAGCTTCAACCAGCTCCAGGTCTGGAATCTTCGTATTCCAATCATTTACAGCTTCTTCTACGGCGTTTCTTAAGTCAGAAACGCTGCTGTCTTCATTAGTATTAACTCTATCACTGTTCTGTTCTTCATCATCTTCCTCGTCTTCGTCTTCAATCTCTTCAACTTCTTCGATTATCCGGTATGTCAGTATTCCATCTGCAAGCCTCTCACCCCAAGCACAGCATATGCCTACAGAATCACCTTGTTCATTGTTTTCTTCCTCTTCTTCCCGGTCTCCATTTTCATTTGCTTCATCCTCGCCCTCTTCATCCCCATCCTCTATCTCTTCATCCTCATCCTGTGCATACGCTGATTGCAATAGCTGAACAAAACTAGTTGGGATGGCTAGAATGGTTCCCTGACTACTAAATAATGAGACGTTTACGAATGTCGAGCTTAGCAAGGATAATGATGAACTAGAGACTAGGAATAATATCATGATTATTATGAATGGTGACAACCAAGTCTTTGAAAGAGTGAATTTCATATTTAGATTTTCGTGTCAAGTGTAGAGCATCTTTATCGAGGCTGTTCAGATTTACACATGATTATCTCTGCACGTGTATAGCTAATTCGGTATTGAAGGTAAATCTATACAAAAAATATCAATAATCTAGAATCTAGAATTTCCAAGTCCGCCGCCAACATGTCTGCATAGTGGTAGTGCTAGTCCATGGCATATAAGGACAGGTTAATCCTTAAATCGATCCACTCTACTAATCTTACCCAATGATAGCAATAATTTCTATATCCCTGACATTAGTTCTTTTAGCAAGTTTCTTTTCTGCAGCCGAGCAAGCAGCAGCCGCCCCACCTGGACCAACATCACACGAGAAACAGTGGTGGCTGCAGACAGGAAAATCATACGCTTTTAGTTGTCAACACCCATTACCCTGGATAAGTGCTCCAAGTACACATATGCACAAAGGGGAGGTTAAATGGGCAGGGTGTGTCCCAGAGGGTTTCCACGGGGGCTGTACTCTTTATTTCAAAGTAAGGCAGATAGACATGTGTTTACATCAGAAAAATTTATTCGACTCGATACACGAGGTATTTTGTGATGCTTCAGAGGCTCCACACATTGTTTCACATTGGATAGAACCAAACGAGATGGTGGAGGTTCATTGCAACTAAAGCCCCACATGAGGAGTTAAAGAAAAATAGGGTTGCTCTAAGTTTTGATTGAGGATTGACGTTAAGATACATGTACAGGGTTGAGATGCATTCCATCCTATAGAACATAAATCTATTCTATATCATCCGTCTCTTTGTAGTCTTTTATCTTCATACCTTTATCTTTTAATTGTCTGAATGCGCTTTCGTCTAGTACATGAATGATCTTTGGAAAGGAATAATGAGTTACCTGTTTTCAACACCAAATTATCTTTAGTCCTTTATTTAGTTGTTAACGATAGTTTCTATTCCCTCTTCTCTCATCTCTTCGACTCTCTCCTCTAGGTAGTTTATTTGTTCCTCCTTAGTCATCTCTATTTTTATTTCCTGCTCTCCTCTCCTCTCCTACTCTATATACTTGCTTGCCTTCCTACTCTTCTATTCTATATCTTTACATGCTTGTATAATGAACAGAATGCATGGCTTCCTCCCAGATGTTGGGTTGTGGAGATGAATTTGATTGGGAAGGAATATTCAAAGAAAAGGTAAAGAAATGCACTAAGTGTCAGAGCATTTCTCTGCAAAAACCACAGACGACCGGACGCCCAGACATAACGTTACCCTCTAGGTTACTAAGTTGTTATTTAACGATCCTTTGTGTTTTGGTGCAATATTATGCCTTTGTCATTGTTGGTGTTAAGATTCTCATGCCTATTGCTGTGAAAACCATTTTTGCCACCTTCGTTAGCGACGCTATTCTCGTTCAGATGAGTATTGCCTTTACCGTCAACGTTAGAATGCGCGTTCGCGTTGTTTGTCTCGGCTGCGTGTACCAGATTCGATGTACCTAATAACGATAACATTGCGGCGTTAACTAGCAACACGATTAGTCCCATAAATACGGCCATTACTGTGCTGAAATGATGCTAAGCATAGTAATTTAAGGATATCCCTCATAGGATAAAGCGGTTGGTAGTTGTAGCGTCTTTAGTAGCGGCCACTACTGTATCTGTAGTTCCTGTAAGTGTATTTGTTCTCCTATGACAGAACGAACAAACTTTTCATTTTTAATTTAGATTTTCGTTTTAACGATAATTCATTTTCCAAGTCCGCCGCCAGCGAGTCAGATTGCGTAAAGGAATCATTCGGATACGGCAGGCCTATCAAGCTAGCAATAATGCCGGAGATGAGAGGAGGCGGCTGACTATTGGCATGGTCCGTCATTACATCTGATTCCTTGTTCCTTAGGGTGAACAATAAAAGGTAATTATATCACCGTACTCCATCTTCTTCTCTTCTGCTCCGATGCCTACGTCTGTTTCACAACCTACTAATCTTTCCCAATCCCCAGGTTGGGCAGGAGGGTTTGCGAGTATTATCCAGTCCTTATGAAACTGGCAGGCGGGTGTATTATCGTGAAATCCATCTGAATGGCAGCAAGAAATAGTTTTTTCTTCATACAACTGCATTTTATAACTCGGGGGTAGCCCAGCCGTCGACGCACAGCCTATCGCTACACTTTTATCTTTCTGTATAGTCTGTCTCTCTTCTCCAAAAGTTGATGAAGGTAACATTATCATTATCGTAATAGCGAATATTCCTGTCAGGCAAGGAAGATTTCTGTACAATCCATGCCCAAACATAATGCCATAATAACTGTCGCTACCTTAAATATTTGTCGATTCTGCAGCAGATAACATCCCGAGCTTCGGTAGGAGAACTAAACCCTATAATACATTGCGTCGTCTAATATCGCGCGAACCCTCTAACGGTTAGGCGTCTTGAAACAAGTAGGACACACTAGATATTTAGACGGTATGTATGAGATACTCAATTCTGAATACCTTCAAAATAACTCGTCTTCACCGTCGCCGTCGTGCTCTTCTTCCGGTGGTGGTATCTCTCCGTTGTCGTCACCGTTGCCATTACTGTTGCCACTGATGATGTAGAATTGAAGTACCAGGGTTAAGAGAACGGATTGGTTAACAAATATCACACCATATGGCTGAATTAGCATACATTATTATCAGATAAACTTTAATGACTTAAATGGCTGGGCAAATTAGAGGCGAGTATTATGATGACAACTGGGAGAAGGTGTGAGATTTGTGGAGCACCCAGCAAGATGATATCTAATTTTGCCTATGATGCAGAATATAGTTATGACGATTACTATCAAGCTGAATCAGTTAAGGTATGTCTTTACAGCTTAAAAAACGAATGTATTGATTGTCATTAAGAAAGAGCATTCTAATAATATAGCATTCTAGTAATACAGCGATCTAGTAATATAGGATAAGGCATATTAGTTCTTGTCAGGCGATATCACTTAAGACAGAAGACCATTCTCCGTCGAGCAGTTAGCAAACAAAACTAGTGAATTGCTTGATGCACTAAAGGCACCAGGAGCAGATATTCTTGGATTTTCAATAGGCACTTCTTGATGCAGTCCAAGCCTGGTTGACGACAGGCTGGAGCGGCGCTTGTGGTAGGCTATCGAATATAGAAACCTATCTGTACAGGAACTGAAGATGTTGCTGTACCGACATCTAACTCCTTGTTCCTTGAACCAGAGACGCGTGGAGTCTACGTGATGCTAGTGCTCTTGTATGCGTGAATTCATGAATCCTAACCACCTATACCAGCTAAACTTCATAAATTTCCGATACGAGATACAGATGTGGACTACATAAAAACAATCAAGAAGTGGGTACTAGATGTAAAGTCAGACATTATTGTCGTCATCTCGTTCGTAATAGGGCTTGGCATCGGACTGGCTTTTTTACAATCAATTCAATCTACTCCTGGGAGTGTGGGTATCGCTGTTGTGACTTGGATAGGCGCCCTTGCTGGTATTTTTGGTATGTTTAATTCGTATTTCAAATACAAACGAGAAGATAAAAAGACGCCCAGACTTGCGTTCAACGAAACATATAGGCGTAACGACAACAGTTATTTTATAGATGTCGGTCTGAAAAGTGGTGAGGGGCGTGCACAAAGATGTGCTGGTTATATTACAGTTGGATATGCAATGATCGATAATTCAGCAACGGTCTGGGAGCATGGTGAGTTAAGAGAATATGATATTGGATCCCACATGGGTCTTAGACTATTTCGAGTTGAAGATAATAATACTATATTATTTCCGGCAGCG
>CAYWRR010000155.1:2156-5678 GCA_964460425.1 uncultured Nitrososphaera sp. | reverse complement strand
AAAGAGTATCTGGCAGCCCTAGCTGTTGACAACTTGCTTGCTATGAATCAACGGCTCTATTAACTTAAGCACCACCTTCAATCACAAACATATTATTAAATTGCATTCTGTAGTCAGCAGAAGACATGTACAGATAGAGGAAGAACAGTTTCAGCCAATTCCATACATGTTGTCTATTGCAATTCTCTTTTTTCTTACTGCATGGAAAATGGTCATCAAAGCACTCTTCTGTTCTATCCTTCACATATTGGATGAACCTTTCCATCACATATTCTTCATTTCGACACCATATATCCTATGCATAAGTCTGAGCCATCTGCAGGCTGTATTGTACCATAGAGCACCGTCTGTAAAGACTAGTTTCCTACCTACATTACTATCCCTACGCTGCTTGGAGAACAACTGATAACATACGAGAATCATCCTTTATCTCGAGAAAGGCGCATCCTCAAACATATACGGTTAGGTTTGGCTCATATGATATCCACCACAGACTGTACTCATGACCATCTACTTCTTTAAGGAGGGTCTCGTCAACAAAAACTTCTGCTTAACCTGTAGTCTGTCTATTCTGAACCTATCTGCTGCTGCGAGTTCAGAATATCTTTGAACCCATTTCCATATCGATACATGGCTCCTTTTGATTATCGACTCCAAACATTTGGCTGCTAGCCTGAAGCTCCTCCTAGAACTAAAATACAAGAACAGTCCATAGCTGATTATAGCTTGGTCTTCTGTCCTATTGCGGTTTATTTGGTCATGAAAAGCTAGGACCCACACATAGCTATAGTTCTTGTCTTAAGTTAACAGAGCCCAGTAATGTAAAGAAATACTAAAGTTCAGGTAGACATTCAACGAAGCAACCATAGCGCCCCTTCTAGCACTACTACTGTTGTTGTAAGGTTTTTGTTGTAGGATCTATCCTCAAGCTCTGAGACATAGTCCAGCAATGACTAAACATAAAGTCTTGAGCACTACTTAGCCTATCCTGCCACTTTGGCAACATTTCATTTATGCATTGTTCAGCTACGGTATCCAAGTATGTATTAAATAACGCCAAAGGTTGTTGGTTGGTCCTCCAACTTTCTGTATTATTTCTCCAAAAGTGACATTGTTGTTTGCTTGAATTAAAGCATTTATCAAATCATTTATGAATTCTCTTTGTATTTGGATATCTTCTCTCGTTCCCAGCCTTGTAAGGTAACTTACAACAAAGAAATGACAAATATCATGTTAAGTCTTTGTAGCATTGCCATATTTTACAGCTTCTAGCATCTGACTTATAATTTCGGTTCTGCTTCTGTTCTGATATCTTTCTTACTCTAATAAGGCTGCCCTTGTTGTGTTAATACCATTTTGAGTTATAAATATGGATATCTTGCCCAGATCTATCTACTATGTATTCATATTACAGAGTGAAGACTGACATATTATCCTAAATATTCTTAATACTTTGAGTCCAGGCTAAATACCGCGTGGTGGTTAGATGGAGAGGGGAGTACACAATGCAGAAAGCTATTTGCAAAGCAACTAAGCTCACTTGGAATAGAATACAAAAGAAAGAATGAATTTAGTGACAGAGATGAATTAGAAGCACTTGTCATCGCTATAAAAGAAGTCTATTTTCAAGATTACAAGAGTGCTCATGATGATGACGATAACTATGACCAGAGAGTAATTAGTGACAGAGAATCATACTTTATGATCTGGGGGAAGAAAGTTAGTCAAAAATAGTGCAGGTGTATGCGTCTGACCTAACCTGACCTAAACCTTCTCCCTCTATCTAGCGCGCGCCACTTCTTTCTTCTTCTCTCAATTCATTCCAGTAGTCAAGATATACAGAATGAAACATAAAGTTATGCGCCCTATTGGCTAGTTTTGGTGTTATTGTTAGATAACAACAGCAACCCTATCTTATTCATTAGATTAAAATTGCACTCCGACAGGGAAAGCTTTAGTCGGAAAATGAGGGGTCGTTGTCTAGCTTGGTATGATGCCAGCCTTGGGCGCTGGAGGCCGCTGGTTCGAATCCGGCCGACCCCACTATTTTTGCAGATGAGGGTATGATAGTTAGATAGATAGAGATACAATTACAATTTTACAATTGTTAGTGTCGACGGCCTTCCATATAGTGGATAATGCTTGCAGCCATAAGAGTAACCGAATTCTTCCTTTTGTCCTCTATAGTATATGACACCATTACGCCTAAAACCTTCTTAACAGAAAAATTCCATCCTGTGGAGGAGCTCTTCATGGAATTTCAATATCATAATATCATATGTTGTCCTCTTTTGTGCAGCGTCATGTACGTAGATTGTCCTGGGTAAGCCCTTCCTCGAGTTTCAATTCTGTTGCTACCTTCTTATCTCTTTGTGTGTCTATATTTAAAATATGAGTGGAAATCCAGAAGGAAAAACAAAAGACTCAAAGAAAGCCTCAAAGAGTAGCATTGAGGAGTCGCCAGAACCAATTGGCAAACCTGACCCAACTGAGCCTATGACTGTTAGAGGCGGAGCTGGCGGGTCTGAAGGAGAAGCAAAAGGAGCCGCGATATAAATAAGAAGAAAGGGCCTCTAATATTTTGCTCCCTCTTTTCGTGGTTATTTTCAAAGATTACGTCAAATAGTTATGATGACATATGCCATGCAGACAGTTTTTGTCCATGTTTTGACATCTTAACGCTACAATGGTTGGATGACCAATCAACTACCTTATAGATCCATCGCACAAAACATTCTTAGCTAGCCTTTTTAGTTTGTGATCAGCAACAGCCGCAAAACCTGCAAGATTCGAGAATAGAAAGGTTAGCGCATTCAGCGATAGACATCCAGAGCATGTAAGAAAAATTTATCGCTAAGAACAGTTATGCTGGTTATATATATATTGCATTATACAAAAGCGTAGGATCTAGAAAGAAATGGAAATGAAGTGATCTAAGAATATAAAATCGAAAATTTCGATGACATCACCTTAGCGAAGGTTAAGAGGCATTCCAGAGGTATTGTAAGACCCTACTATTACTGCAGCGAGTGCAATACGGCATTTCCTAATGCGTTGGATCTAGAACCACACAGAGAGATTAAGCGTGCGAAAAAGCGATAACTGCAGAACAATAGTTATCGAAAAGGTGTTACTCCTTACCATTCAAAAGATCTAATGGTAAATTACAAGACCAAAAAAGAAGAAGGAGAGAGAACTCTTAACTAGCCATTTTTTTGTATTCTTCGGCACAGCCACGCACATTTGTGAACATTTCTTGCAGTGGCCAACATTGTGTTTTGCACATTTCTGAGTACATGTATCACAGATGTCAACGCACAGATTGCAAAACTGCTTTAAATTTGCTGTCCATATACATAAGTGCAGTCGATGTCCAACAAACTGCAGCGCATTTCTTAAGCAAGCTTCCCCTCCTATACCAGGTTTTTCCCAAAAGGTTCGTATTATGGTATTATCACTAGTATTTCAACACAACACATGGGTAGAGAACAAACCTCTGTTTTGGCTGACATGTAGAGAAGC
>CAYWRR010000155.1:0-2146 GCA_964460425.1 uncultured Nitrososphaera sp. | reverse complement strand
ATTAATTTATTGAGTTTTATAGCTTTTGAGGGACTTGAACTATCTCTTATTTCACATTATGGTGTAGGATATAGATCTTAACTACTTTATCATGGCTAAAACCACAAACCTTGCGTCTTTTTGTCGAACCTTCAAATTCAAGAGGGTGTTGAGAGGGATGATAGATATCTTCCCAGAAATATTATAACAACAGCTCTAGCTGTCCTGCCGTCCGCTATGGCTATCATAAACTTCTTCATTTCATATCTTTTTACGCCTGCAATAACAGGGATGATGTCACCTAAAATTGGAACCCATGGTGAAATAAAGATTATTGCCCATACATATCTTTCCAGTAGTTGATGGTATTGGCTCTGCTTGCTCTCATCTTTCTTCTTGTGAAGACGACCGTCATTAGTTTTATGGTCATATCCTTGTAATGCATTATCATCATCAACCCCATTACCGTCCCCTTCTCCAGGTTTTCCTGTTTTTCTCCTTCTAACCTTGAAGATGACGGCTAACTTCTTACTGGACAATCCTGCATAATAGCCAAGCGCTGCTCCAATAATCCAACTTGCTACCAGTATTACCAATATATCAATTCTTGAGATACCTGCAAGTACTAGGCTTATCGCAGTGACCTCTGGGCGAAATGGAATAAATGTTGAGAAGACTCCATTTATAAATAGGCCTGCCCGGCCATATTCTGCAAGAGAGGATTATTTATAAAGCCGTTTACTGCATCTAGGATTTGAGCGAGCAACTCTTGCAGCGTTTCTTTGATTAAAAAGATGCTAAAGAATACCATCTCGATCAATTTCAACAAAAGAATATCCCTAATCGCCTTTAACCTTTAGAGGAATTTCTTATGGCCACCCTCGTTCTCACCGATTAGTCGTTTCTTCTACCACCATGCAAACTTTCGCTGCCTATTCTTGTAATTTTCTCTATATTTTTTGTTCAGACGTACCCGCAGAGCCTTGACCTTTGCTTGCTGACCTATGTCCCATGACCATGTGCATATTCTACTAAATCGGGATGTTACAGCTCTTCAGAAGAAGCGATGGAATCATTCAAGCCAAACTCTTTTGACCTTGCAATCCTAGATATCAGGATGACGGGTTTGACCGGCTTTCAGCTATACAGAGAAATGAAAAAGCTTGACCCTACAATTACTGGCTGCTTCCTTTCTGGTTTTGAAGTATACCCAAGCGAGTTTGAAAAGATGCTTCCTTCAATGAAGTAAGTAAAAACCATCATCAAAAAGCTAGCCATATAAAGCGCTGGACATGTTCGGAGCTGCTTACCTCCTATGTTCCAACGTTTAGTCTATAGAAGAAAAAATATAGCTCCTTTCTCTGCAATTTGAGACATATCTTCTCTAGATATGGATATACTGTGGCAATGATGTAAGATATTTATTTTGCATGGTAATACCATTAGATAAATTCAGAAAACGATAGAAAAAAATTTAGACAGCAATACTACCTTCTTTCGCTGTTGTTATGGTCAATCTTGTTGTGCTCCATTAAATCTAATTGACTTGGAAATGATGCATCACACGTTTGACAATAGTATACAGGCCTTACTTTGCGAGGTGGCGGAGTCTTGACTTTGACCTCTATGCCATTAACTTTGATCTTCTTTTCCTGTCCATCTTTTTCCTGTTTTGCCGCCATTTTTCATTTATGGCATTATGTGATTTAAGGATTTTGAAGCTTGTACTAGAATGACCGTCTATTAGTCTTTTATCCTCTACAGAACATCATTCCATATATAATATGAAACAGCGCGGTACATTTTCTATCACAACATTAATTCTGCTAGCACTGCTACAAAAGCCATTAACAAAGACCAGATTAATGCAGACATTGATACTCAGCTATAAACGAGTCGGTGATTACTGCGATCTGCTGATGCATAAGGGTCTCATAGTATATGATCTAGCTACGCATAGCTACGTCATAACTCCAAGAGGTGTCGAAATTCTGAGGCTGTATCAAGAACTTGCAGGCCACCTTGGGCCTGTAGATCAAATGATCAAGAAATACAGCCATTACATGAAAGACAGCGGTCGCGAAAATTATCTTCATCATCATCAAGAATATAGAAGTAATAGTATTATTAACTCAGCAGAGCCTGCTATGCACCATGCTCAGTGATG
>CAYWRR010000154.1:0-5731 GCA_964460425.1 uncultured Nitrososphaera sp. | reverse complement strand
GAATGCCGTTAAATAATCAGCTTTATTCATCCTGTTCACCTTGTACTATTAATAAGAGAAAAACATTTGTTGAGCAAAGTCCATTCCAAATAAGAAAGCAACCTAGACACAGTGCTGCAAATAGGGCCACAAAGTTCTTCTACAAATTGACATCACAGAGAATGATGATCTATCTTTTATCGCTAGCTCTCTAGTTTTGTTATGCCGTAGATAGCTGCCAATGTTTTTTTGTAAGTTCCGTAATAATAACAGAAGCAGATTCTACGGTCTTGCCTCTAATCATGCTCAAACCTTGGTCACCAAGAAGCGAAAAGTATTCTCTGCTGTTGGTTAGCCGTGCACAGTTGTATATATCGTCTCCAGCTAATGATTGCAGAGGCCAAGCGAGAAGCTCAAAATCTATCCGATCAAACTCATTGACCATCTTGTTCGGGATTGCCCTCGCAGGACGACCACTAAATCCTCTTGTTATGCTACTACTAGTTTCACTTCCTGACAAGATCCGCTCCTTATAGCCCTGAAATGCTCCACTCCCTTAAGCAGCTAAAAAAAGAGCGCCCAGTATTGCTCCTGACTCTCCCAAGGCTAGTGCTGCAGCAATTTCACGACCATCCATAATGCCTCCAGCCGCTACGACTCGGACATCCTTTGCTACTGCATCAACTATCTGCGGCACTAAGGAATATGTTCTAATTAATGGAACTTTCCCCTCTAGGACCAATATTAAAGCTCGACCTGTGGCCTCCAGCTTCTAAACCCTGTACAAGAACAATATCCATACCACCATTTACAATAGTAACTACCTCATCAACTGTAGTAACTATGACCATCACTTTGTTGGAGTCTTAAGCATGCACATCAGAAACAAATCTTGAAGGGTCTCCTCATTGAAAGCTTATCAGGGGCACCTTGTTCTCCAGTAATGTTCAAGCTGTTCTGATAGCCTAGATGGAAGTGTATTACACTGTCAGTCGCAGTGTCTGCAGGAGGAAGATTTAACTCCTTCCGGAAGTGA
The DNA here is from genome assembly GCA_964460425.1 of uncultured Nitrososphaera sp. Lineage (GTDB taxonomy): Archaea > Thermoproteota > Nitrososphaeria > Nitrososphaerales > Nitrososphaeraceae > Nitrososphaera. The sequence goes on along the minus strand of CAYWRR010000154.1, from coordinate 4,716 downwards.
TCCAGAAATTCCTGAACTGACCTTTTATAGCCGTCCGATTACTTGGTTCTGGGGGGCATCAAGAAATTATTAAATCCCAAAAGGCTTATTGTTAAGGACTTAATTTTGTTAACTTCTTCTCTGATCTGCTCTGGCTTAAGCCATATGCTAGCGAGTATTCCAGGTCACGCCCATCTGATGTGCTTGCGAGAAGGTTTGGAGTTGTGATGCCTCCAGCCACACCTACTCGTAAAATTGGTTATCTGATCGCAAGCAACTTACTTAGCCTAGTGCTTAGGCTACCTTGTGGCACACGTATGTGATATTGAATATTGTCATTGGAATGTTTTTCCACTAGTCATGTATCATCAAACAAAGCTTGGACAGTAATATAAGCATGGCAGCAAGTTGAAGAATTTAGGTTTAGAGTACTTTAGCAAACTTAACTATATCTGTGCCGCTAGTTTGGTATTTCTTATTTGCACAGCATGATTCAATATTTGGAAAAAAAGACTGCTCATACTCTCTGCAACACTGGACAGAATGAAGGTAGTTGTCAAATATGCTCTATTCACTAGGTATTTAACAAATAGAAAAATGAAATTTCAAGCTAGCAGTGGAGGATGTCTAGATCGAAGCAGTGGGTAACACCAACTTAACACAAACTAATGATAACAGCTATCTATATCATAAATATCCCAGATTTGTCCCGTGCAAACGAGGTTCCAATGAGCATCATGATGCCCCGATTTTTTATAGGATGATCCCACACTTTTCAACATGCGATTTCTTCCCGTGAACAAGATATTGATTACCCTTCTTATGGATAACATCACAGACAGACTGCTTCCTAACTCACAACATGCGCACCGGCCAACACTGGGCAAAGACGAGAAATTTCTTCCCGCACCCATAGCAGAGCATGGATTTTCGGCCAAAGTAGAAACAGAAGTCAATAATAATAATTTTCAGAGTGCTTCGATTCAAAGAAACATGCATCTTTTTGATGCAGGAATGAGCGAAAATGGTATCATCTTTGATTCTGACCTGTTTGGAATTAATCTCCAAAACATTCATACCATTGTATTGAGCCATGGCCACTTTGATCATTTTTTGGGACTGCAAAGTGTAGCAAAGCGAATCTCAAGACCTATCAAGTTGTATGCTCATCCGGATCCCTTCCTGAAGCGCTGGGACATTTTTCCGCATGGAACTAGGCTGATCAATCCTATCCTGGATCAAGCGGCTCTTAAGCAATACGGCATAATTGTGCAAAAAATGAAGGACCAAGTGGCATTCTTGAACAAAAGGATGAGGATCCCCCTCTTATTGTTAGCGGTCAAATTCCAAGAGAAACAAGCTACGAGAAGGGTTTCCCGCCCCAATATGCAGCGGTGTAGGAAAAGGGGCTTGTTCATGACCCTCTAATTAAGGATGACCAAGCGCTAGTCGCTGAAGTTGAAGGTAAGGGGGTCGTCATTATAAGCAGCTGCGGTCATGCAGGGATAATAAATACAATAAACTACGCAAAGAAGCTTGGAGGAACTGAAAAGATTCATGCGGTTCTAGGGGGCTTTCACCTATCAGGTGCGCTATATGAGGATGCGATCGAGCCTATAATAAGAGCTTTGCAGGATGCTGATCCTGACTATATCGAGCCATGCCACTGCACTGGATGGAAAGCCATAAACACAATAATCCAGCGTATGACTCAGAAGTTTATCTAGCCCAGTCGGAACCAAATTTGTCTTCTAGAGCTATTTAGTATTCCTCACATTAATATTCTTGGAGTTATTATTTTATCTTAGCAACAATTATTAGTGAAAACGCAATCTCGAGATAGACAAAGAAGATAGAGGCGTATATATACACGCAGTAATTTCCAGATTGCCCGTCAGAGTTTCATGAATTCAGCTTTCTCCTAGATTGACAATTATGGGCCCCTGTCTGAGACGACATCGGCTACCAGTGAATCGTATTCTGATGTTTGCACTAACCCAGCCAACTTTGGCGCAGCATTTATTACTATGCAATACAGCTAATTTCTTTTAAAATTTATTAATTGCACTGAACAATCTTTTTGGAAACGCAAATTGCATAATGATGACCATCATTCTTGGGATGCTCGAACATATGACAAGGTTTCAAGCAATGTGCAGCTTGAATGGGGTCGGAAGCTACTTGACAAAAGAAGATGGATAGGAAATGAAATAGTCATGGATGCTGGAGCTGGGTCTGGTAATCTGACCAAAATTCTGGCAGACAAAGTACCCAATGGAAAGGTTTACGCTGTTGACGCTGATCCCAATATGGTTGAGCAATCAAAGTCAAATTTGTCTGGATTAAGAAATGTTCAAGTCATCCACTCAAGCATGGACAAAGTGAATCTTCCAGCAGAGGTTGTTGACGTGATTTTTTCTAACTCAGCTCTGCACTGGATTCTAGATCAAGAAGGCGTATTCTCACACTTCTGGCAACTGTTGAAACCAAATGGCGAGCTTTTGATTGAGTATGGAGGTCATGGAAATATAGAGAAACCATTATCAATTATTTTCAAGATAATGCAGTCTGATCAATTCAGAGATCACTTTGCTAATTGGAAACAGTCGTGGTATTTCCCAAAGCCAGATGACACAGAAAGATTGCTACAGAGAATAGGATTTAGAGACATCCAAGTCACTTTTTCAAAACTAACTACATCTTTTTCTGATCGTCAGAGCTTTGCTATTTTTGTAAAAACAGTCATAATGAAGCCTTTTATTGGGCATATTCCAGGTGTCAAGAAGAAAGAACAATTTCTTGATACATTACTAAATGAATTTGAACGCTCTGGCTGGGCATGGTCGCTGGACTTTGTGCGCTTAAACATTTCTGCTAAAAAATTTTGATACAATTTCCTACATACCGGTAAAAACTCTCTCTAAATAATAATATCAATTGAAATTCTTAAACGCTGGTCTTACAATCTCCGATACACCAGTGATCCTTTATAGAGGGTTGTTGTTGTCGTATCATGTCTTAAATTTAGTGTCAAAAAACATTATATCATCATGCAGGTCATGTTGCTATGAAATTAGATATTGGATCAAATCAAGTTTGGTGTGCACATTCCGGTTATGGGACTTGATGGTAAAGAGCCTACAAAGGAACAAATAATATCTCTTGCTCAGTACGCTGAAGACCTTAGATATGATTCTTTAAGTATAAACGATCACATTGTTTTTCATACAAGCTGGCTTGACGCTGTAGGCACATTATCTGCCGTTGCAGCATCTACAACACGCATCTTGATCGGTACTTCAATCTTGAACATTGTGGTAAGAAATCCTGTTGTATGTGCCAAGGCACTTGCAGCTATCGATATTTTATCATCAGGAAGGTTATTCGCTGGTGTCGGACCAGGTTCGTATCGAGGGGATTATGATGCATGCGGAATTGATTTCAGCGAAAGATGGCCAAGATTTTCAGAAGCACTAGAAATTCTCGTCAAGTTGCTAAGTAACGACAATAGTAATAGTAGTACTAGTAGACTCTTCAATTACAAGGGGCAGTACTACACTCTTAAGGACATCTTATTGACGCCCAAGCCGGTTCAAAAACCTCATCCACCAATATATGTCGGCAGCTGGGGTTCCTACGTAGGGCTGAAACGGCTCGCAAAATACAGTAACGGCTGGATGGCTTCAGCCTATAATATCACTCCTGCAAAATTCAAAGAGAAATGGAATTTCTTGCTCGCCTACAGAAAATCGCTAGGTAGAGAGGAGGAGCCTTTTGATAACTCTGTGATGACGATGTTTGGATACATTGACGATAATAAAGGCAAGGTTGGCGAGGTGGTTAGAAAAATACTATCTCCAGCTTTAAGACGGCCTGCAGAAGACTTGGAGCAAATGCTTCTTTTCGGCTCTTTGGATGAATGTCTAAACAAGATAAGGAACCTAGCCGATGCAGGAGTTAAGCGAATTCACTTTTGGCCTGTGTTAGATTATGAGAACCAGATATGTAAATTAAAAAATGGAATATCTGCGTACATGTGATGAGCATTATTATTTACTGTTGATAATGTTAGTAGGCTGCACAGATGCTAACTAATATCAGGTGCGGTGTCATGATGCGACGTGGAATTAGGCAACAAATTTTATATCGGGCCTGTTTGCTTAAAGTTTAACTTCTGGCACAGATATCGTGATAATAATACTTGAATACAAGAGATGGGAATTTGGACAAATAAATGATATGCTTTTTCTCTACCCAACAACAATATAGTATGTGTTGTATATCCTGATAAGTATAGGCTATAATTCCCGTCTTACAAATCTCCGATATTTCTCTCATTCCATGAACCTTCTTTTATAAAGAGATAGGTCGTCTACAAGCTTGTACGGTGTATCTTTCATAACGGATCCAATATGAGGGGAATCCAAACATTGACGGATTCATTAAAGTATACATCTGTAGGATACCCTTACTATGAGAACCTTTGGGCAGCTTTGTTGTTTATGTTCTGCGTGTTCTTCATATTCCTTTGACATTGTTGAATATAGGTAAAAAATTGCAGATGTATTAATGAACAAAGTAAGGAATATTTTTTAGTATCTGTTATATTTTAATTAAATTAGGAGAAGATGAGCGAATCTAAAGTGCAAATAAACCTTATCAGCAGGGAAGAATTAAAAGAGAAGTTAGAACGTAAAGATAAGTTTAAACTTGTAAACGCTTTAGGAGAATGGGCAT
>CAYWRR010000153.1:0-5774 GCA_964460425.1 uncultured Nitrososphaera sp. | reverse complement strand
AAGTCTCCCCTGGACAATACGACTATTACTGCATAGTGCATCCATACATGACAGGGAAGATAAACGTAGAGTGAGAAACAATTAATATAATATGTACTTACTTAAAGCTCTCTCATTTACTACTCTTGCAGTCCTTTTTTCCCTCATATTTATTGGAGGCTATGTGAGCGCTTCCGGCGTGGGACTCACCTGTCCTGATTGGCCTCTATGCCCACAGGGCTTATTGCCTCATCAAGATTTTATCATCGAATATATTCACAGGTCAGCTGCCGCTACAACAGGCATACTTGTCATTGCCACAATGGCCTTTACACTAAAATCAAAAGATGCCCCGAGAGGTATGAAAATAGCTTCTGTAATAGCTGCTAGCACAGTGATAGGACAGATAACTCTGGGGGCAGTAGTGATAGTCGAGCGGCTTCACGCAATATTAGTGACTTCCCATCTAGGACTCGGGCTTGTGTTATTCTCAATGGTACTCATAACTGTGCTCTATTCATTTGAAATTGACAATAAGAGGATCAAGACAACCGCAATATCGTCAAGTCTCTCTGCCACCAAGGACAATAACTACAAAAAATAATTTTAGACCAATAATCTGATTTACACAGAAAGGACTAGAGATATTATGTAATACAAAATCTCGACGCATATACTACTTGTCATTGCAATGTCGGTCATAGTAGTGTTATTGCCACTTTACTCCATAGTCTCAGCTTATACTCATTTTGAGTACCTTGCACATTACAACAATAGAGGGTGGAGTACGTATGCCCGCGCTACTAAGCCTAGGAGACACTAGAGCCTGATTATGCTAGCCCAAACGAGCCTATTGCTGTTCTGCTCAGGGTTCAGGACCGTGATGGTCGAGACTCATACAATTCCATACTATGGTTGGAATCTATATTCTGCCACTATTGGGCTGTCTATCGGTCTTTGGTGGAGTGCTAGCCTGGAATTACAAAAGGACGATAAAAAGTAGTAGGTTGGTAGGTATCGCAACAACATGAGAAGGGACACCATAAGGTATCTGATTATACTAGCCGCAATACCTGGTGACGTTGTTCATCCTACTGTTTACGCAGAATATGCGTTATTACGTCTTCTTGAATGCAGCATAACATTCCTTTGGTCGCAGCTGTGGTATGCAGATAGTTTATGGTGTGTTATACACACTTTTTATGTTAGCCGGACTGCGCGCAAATGAGTCTGTCCATGAATACTATCAAAAGAAATTAGTTGTCTATCTATTTGGCCTCATTGGAACAGGCATCCTTCTTGGGCTATATGCGTACTCTTTAATCTCTTACCACCCCCACTTTCTCCAAACGACGAACCAGTAGATGTAGAGACTTTGCTCGTATCATTGCCAAAAGCATCGAAGTCTTTGCAGTCATTGGGATTTTCTACCTCATGAGGATTGAAAAGCGCCAGCTAACTGGCCGGCTAAGCGAGCGAACCTGGTAAGCAATATAGCAAAAACCAAGCAATAGGTCGATAATTATTATAGCAAAAGTTTGGTCTTGGCTAGTAAGACATAAAACACCATGAAGGTAAAGCCAATACCTGATGGCTTGGAAAGTAGTGATGCCGAAGAAGATCGTGTTTGGCGAAAACGCTGCAAAAGAGTTCTCTTATCCAAATAACTCCCTTGTCATTACCACAACTACTCCAGACATTTATAACAAGTGGTTGGATTACATGGGAATAAAGGGCTATGAAGTGTATGACAAGGTAACTCCTGATCCTGCAATTGAAACTGTCGAGGCGATACAAAAGAAGTATGAAAACGGGGATATCTCATGCTATGTTGGTCTGGGTGGCGGAAGTTCTATGGACGTCTGTAAATATCTTGGCAAGCTCACAGGTAAGCCCAAGATACTGATTCCAACCACATTTGGAACAGGAGCAGAAATGACTACATATGCAGTAATTAGCTTTAGCCACAAGAAAAAGCTTCTTCAAGATGAAGCTTTTCTTGCAGACGCAGCAATTGTGGATCCATACTTTTTGCCAGGCACTCCATTCAATATTCTGAGAAACTCTGCTTGCGATGCTGCAGCTCAAGCCTCTGAGGCATATGACAGCAAGCTTGCAAATCCCTTCACAAAGTTCTTCTGCAAGGAAGCCTTTGACATACTGGAAGATGGGATAATCAACGACAAACATGACCTTCTGCCCTATGGTGCGATGCTCTCAGGCATAGGCTTTGGCAACGCATCGACTACGCTTGGACATGCACTTTCATATGCTTTTTCAAATGAGGGCGTACCCCACGGTTATGCCCTCTCCTCCTGTACGACGGTTGCCCACAAATTTAACAAGTCGGCATATTACGAACGCTTTAAGAGAATATGCCAAAAACTCAAGTTTGAGCCTATCAAGCTAAAAAAGCCACTTGACCAGGCAGCAGACGACATCATGCCTGACCGGGGACATCTTGACAATAACCCAATAGCTGTTACAAAAGAAGACATCATGAAGTGCCTTGATGAGATAGTCTCAGGCAACCCGCTTACTTGACCTAGTCCTGTCCTTTTTCTTTTCAAAACCTTTAAATTCAGTGTACCAGCTTTCTTCTTCTGCAATGACTGTTATTCACAAGAGTATAGAAATTAATGCGCCAATCAGCGAGGTATTCACTTATTTTGCAAGGCCAGAGCACATGGCTGACCAGTTCCCAGAGAATATGGGCCTCAATGTTATCCCAGTTGAAGTGAAGAACGGCTTTGGGGTTGGCACTATTTTTAGGATAAGCGGAGATTTTGATGGTAAAAAACTTGAGTGGGACTGCGAAACTATCGATTATGTGCCCATGCGCAAGATTGTAGCTAAGATGATCGAGGGCCCATTCAAGAGCTGGCAGATTACAGTTGAATTTGAAGAGATAGATCAGAAAAAGAGCAAGACTAGCATGACGGTCGATTATGATATGCCCATGGGACCGCTTGGCAGTTTTATGGATAAAGTTAAGCTCAAGAAGGTTGCTGAAAGGGGAATGGAAAACGGTCTGCTCAGGGTCAAGGCACTTCTTGAAGGCACCGGCTCGATACCTGTGTATATTACGCTTGATGCCTACAGGCAGATCCTGAAGGAAAAGGAGCAGTTTAACTGTTCTGTCTCTGAAGCTATCATCAAGATAATCCAGCGGGGGCAACAACAACAACAACAACAACAGCCTACGGCTAGAACAGTTTAGCCTTCTTTTTTTGTAATATATTTTTCTTATTTCTACATAAACGAGCTTCCAGTGGAATATAATGTTGGTAGTTACAGCTGAGCTACTTCTTCTATGCTATCTTGCCTGTGAATTGCAGTCGCTAGTTTACTTTCAGTACTAAAAACTAGTCGGGAGTTAACTTTTCAACAGGGATACTTTACCCCTTTTTATTTGTGCGTCTGTATGTGTATATGTGGTGAGTTCAATCTTGTTATTATTGAAATAGTGGAGAGCCATCAGGCTTGAATATTTGGTTGTCTCTGAAGGCATAACCATTTTCAGGTGTGTAATCATGCGGTGCAATAATTGAAATATCGTCCGAAGAGTCCGTTGATGTGCCATTGAAGTAACTTATCGTTATAACACCTTCGTCTGTTAGGGTTATGAGAGGTGCATCAACATAACTGGTACTGTTGGCATAATTTTGTATTCTGTTTATCGTTTGTGATACTAAGGCATCACTAATTTCTTTTGGTATTCCGGCTAGAATGGCAGTCTCGGCATAGGCCGTTGTCGTAGTAGTTGTTACTACTACTACCACCATCGCTAAAGAAAACAGCAGTATCATGTGACTAATTGTATTGGTCATGTTAGCTATGTATGCAATGACTCCGGTTGATAATCGTTTTTGTCTTTGTCATCTTTGTTTAGTAGCCTTCTTCTGCTCTTCCTTGGTTAAAGCCCTTTTACGCTTAGGCTTTGGCTTATCATTCTTATCTTTAAGTTCTAGAGGTATCGGTGGTCTTCTTTCTCTTCTTTAACGCATGGGCAAGAAGCATGATGTTTTACGGCCCATAAAACCACATCACATAAAAATCTTCATAGACAAAACCTATTCTTCCGATTAGCCGGGACACTCTTCACTAATCTTAATGTTCCTGCTCTTTATTCTTATCTTTTGGAGGTTTTGGCAATTGATGACTTACCTTCTGCCTAGAAGAATTGGTACTGCCTTCAATAGTGTATTAACAGCTCTTGCGGTGCTGGCTTGTAGTAATTGATGCTTAAACTATTTGCATGTACGGGTAAAATTTCCGCATTCAGACGATTCATAACAGGTTCAGCTCCAGTTTCGAAGTATTTGAGATAAGCATGGGCTGTCTTGAATTTGTGGCACCTTGAACCTTCTTACGAACTTTCTCCAGTCCTTGCTCGTATAACGCCGGATTAGCATGCAGTTCATAGCCCTACTTGACAGTAGTTTTGGTTTTATGAGTTTGCTGTAGCTGCCACCTCTAGGCCTTGTACGGCGCTTAATATCAGCTGCCTTGAATAGTTTGCGCATAAGCCAACTATCGCCTGCAACTTGCTCACCGTATAAAGCTCTAAAGTCAATCCAGTCCTTCAAACTCTTGTATGCTTACGGCGTGATAAGGGAGTAATAATATTCTTCACCTTCACCAGCATAAACTATCAATTTGGCTGGTATACTTTCCCCGGTTTTATCGTCTTGTTTTGGAATTACATGTCTTCATTTCAGATAATCCCAAGGGCCAATTGTTATGCCGCTTAAAGCCATAGTGTAAATGATAGCCTTATGCGGCGATCTGGGTATTCTGGTAACTTTCTAAGTTCCTGCAGAGTGGGGACTTTATCATTTGAAATAGCCTTGCTCTTAGCATAGACTTGCCAATTCGTTTCCAGTTGATAGGTTACAAGTCCTCGTGAGCATCACAGACCGTTTTGATAGGCGGATACAAATTTGTAAGAGTTCAAGCTGTTATCTGTTTGTTTAGTACCCACTGCTCCTGGTGGTCTGGGTAGAATATTATTTCCTCTTGTGCCCACTGCAGGCCCGGCCTTCTGCTCTGGTTTGCTCCAAAAAGGCTTGGCATTGTTCTTCTAAATATCCCTTCAAACGTATAAAATCAAAAAATAGCTTGAACGTCTAGGCTAGAGTCGTTTTGTGGATGGGCTATTGCAGCAGAGAAACGCATAGTAACAGTTTTCTTCTTATTTGAACTGGTTGTGGTATTAGCAGTAGTAGTAGTAGTATTGGTGTTGGCGGCGGTATTCATTTTGATGGTTTCAATAGCTTGCATATCTCCTAATAGCCATACGCGCCCACACAATTGAGTTCAATATGAACAACTACTTTTTAGTACGTTTAATTTAAATACCGCTTTAGTTCGCAAATTTTTTGTGGGTTCGTAGCTCAGCCAGGTAGAGCGTCTGGCTCTTAACCAGTCAGCATATTTTTCTGGGTTAAAATGTCGTGGGTCCGAATCCCACCGAACCCGCATCAAAGTTGTCCCTTTTTTACCGCCCGCCTTCTATAGGATAATTGTCAGATTTGCAATCTATAACTAATATGGACACATAGTAATTAACTGGATTTCATTTTGCACCACATGACCGCAGCATTTTCCCAAAAAACCTTGGTAGAGCCTTGCTTGAGGGCGATGAATATCCAGAAATCTGGGAAATTGACTTTACACAAGTGCTAACAGGAACCAGTATGGTCACAAACGTAATATTGAAAAGGAAAAAACAAGCAGGGAAAAATTTCCCTTTGGAATCGTCTCAATTTTCAGCTGCATCCCACCGAACCCGC
>CAYWRR010000152.1:0-5844 GCA_964460425.1 uncultured Nitrososphaera sp. | reverse complement strand
GTTAATTCAGCAGGTTATAGGCAAAGTATTCATGACTGCAGCAGTTGAAGTTTATGCTTATAATTTGAGTAGATAGCCTATAAGAAAGTAAGGGAAGAAAAAAAAACTGCTGTGTTACTGCTGCTATTACGACATTGGCATTACGATGCCCTCTTCTCCTTCCCGCACAGCTAGGGATTCAGAAATTATGGTATGATTAGTAGCAAGTCTTAATAATTATTCTTGATGTTTAGAGGATGCTATGAATGAGATTTTAATGGTCACTGCAATCGTAGTTCTATCTCTAATCTACGTGGTCCCAAGTTCCACACAATTTCTAATGCTACAACAGGACAAGTATGTCTATGCTCAAATTGGTTCACAGGACAATAACAACACTGCTACTGCATCTGATAATACTAATACCACTAGTGATTTGGCATCCTTGGTACATCCTGATGTAGATTCTAGTCCTATTGCAGCAGTGATCGTTATAGGTAAAGACATGCAAGGAAATGTAGCTTATGTACCAAACAATGTGACGGTAAAAGTAGGTGAGGAAATACTTGTAGTAAACAATCATACAGATTTTCAATCAGTCACAAATGGCATGAGTCCTGACGATCCTCTTGCAGGAAAATTATTTGATACTGGTCCAATTCCCCCAAGAGGGTTTGCAGAATACGTAGCATCTAATCTAAGCCCTGGAAACTACACCTTCTACTCAACTAACAGTACTTCTACTACAGGAGTTCTAACAATAGAGCCAATTAATTAGTTGAGCTCGGTATCGAGCTAGAATATGGGATTTAAGAAGGAAAAAGAAGGAAAAAATTAGTCAAGCAAAAACCTTCTAGTTGCTTGCTCTACTATCTTTGTTATTATTCCAGCAGCGGTGCTTGGTATTGTTGGAGTTGTTTTTGTTGCTGTTGCTGCTCGTCCTCATTCGCCATTGTTGTATTGGTCTCAATAGCAGTAGTGAGTTTTGTACTACAATTACCAAAAACAAGCTCAATTCAATACCGTAGTTACCTCATAGCAAAATATGGACCGGGTGGGAGTTGGACCCATGACCTCAGCTAGTTAGCAGTAGCTTTCTTATTATCTCTAACTGCTAACTAAAGATTAGAACTATTAATCAAATCAAAAGCTATTATAGCAATTGCACAGATAATTATTCATGCATCATGAAATGCAATCAAGAAATCTTGACAAGAATCCTGACGAGGTTAGAAAATTAGGAAATGGCAAGATAGAGCTTGCAAAGCTTGGAGACGCAGTAATTGGAAGGATGACTGCTGAGCCGGGTTGGAAGTGGTCCAAAGATGTCAGACCCGTAGTCAATACAAATAGTTGCCAAATTACACATACAGGATATATTATATCAGGAAGAATGCGAACTAGGATGGATGATGGAACTGAACAAGAATTTGGTTCAGGCGACGCAATGTATGTTCCACCAGGTCATGATATGTGGGTCGTTGGAAATGAGCCGGTCGTTGCATTAGACTTTACGGGTGGGAAGAAATAGGCTACTTCAAAGAAATGTGCCTATCCTAATGCTGTAGTTCCCTCATAGATAAAAGTGGACTGGGTGGGAGTTGAACCCATGACCCCAGCAATACCATTCGATTAAGACATTCCAGAAACACTTGGAGCCCCATTTCCTTTTATACTACCATTATTGATGTTCATTATCTATACTGGAGGAATATGCTGCATCATTGGTAATGCCCAATAATCTAAAGAACATCAAAATAAATGGGCAGCAATTGCATTATGTAGAGCAAGGAGAAGACGGTCATCCAGTTATTATCTTTATTCATGGCTCACTCGATGATTATCGATGTTGGCAGTTTCAGATGGATTATTTTTCAAAGAAATACCGTACCATCTCCTACAGTAGAAGATTTGCTTATCCTAATAGATGGATTGGCAATGTTGCTCAAGATAATACCATTGAAGATAATGCTAAAGATTTAGCCGAGCTGATAAGAAAGCTAGATCTTGCACCAGCACACTTGACGGGTGCTTCGTATGGCGCCTTTATTACATTGTATTGTGCATCAAAGAATCCAGAATTAGTAAAGACAATGGTACTTAATGAACCTCCAATCTTTACATTCCTTGCAAGAAGCCCTCTGAATGATGATGTTGAATTGCTTACCACGTACAGAACCTATGTCCAAAGTCCAACTGAGGATGCATTCAGAAGAGGAGATTTTGAAAGAGCAGCGCAAACTTTCATAGATAGAGTCATGGATATAGAGAACTTTTTGATCAGCTTCCCAATGACGACAAGCAATCCCTAAGGGATAATGCAAAAAGCCTTGAAGGTGAATTGGAATCTGCACAACCCTCATCCTTTAGCATTGAAGATGTCAAACAGATAACAACAATTCCTACACTCCTAGTAAAAGGAGAACTCAGCCCAAAGTTTTTTCATAGAATAGTAGACATACTTTCGGATAATATGCCAAATACGGAGCAGATTCTTATCCCTAATGTAAGTCACGACAATGTCAAATTCACCAACATGTTTAGCTCAAAAGTAGTGGAATTCTTTGAAAGATATAATCAGTTACAGTAAGAAACGGTTATTGGTTAGCTCTCGAGATGCAAAGCAGAGATAATAATAACAACTACTAGTATAACTACTACTGCTGGATGTACATGGGAAGAATGTTGCTGCCAGGGCTACCGCAGTGCATTGCTATTGGTTTTGTCTGATAATTGTTAAAAACAAGCTCAATTCAGTCCGTAAGTAACCAGATTGACAAAAAAATGGACTGGGTGGGAGTTGAACCCACGACCTCAGCAAACTTGGCTACTTCAATTATCTAAAGAGACTGCTACGGAAAATGGACATCTGTTCAATTCCACCTGATCCATTATTTTTCTTTTGGCGTGCTCCCTAGTCTGTACCCATCAAGCAAAGGTTTGAAAAAAACTGGGGCATTGAAAAACAAGCCAAAGTATGTTAGTTTTGGTCTTTGATAAGTTTGGCAGAGGAAAAATAGAAACTTGGAAAAATCAGCTTTTATGCTAATGCTGATAGTTCCACACTCACATCACTCTGTCTGCTCAGCTTCCTGTCAGGGTTTATCAGCCAAGAGTAAATGTCTTCCAAGATATAATGAGGAATGGAACCGGGTATGTCAATCCAGCTGTCCTCTCCAATATTAGTCAGAAAATGACCATGACCATGATACACTATTATGGTATGGTCAGGATGATTTACATCTAGCAGTTTTTGCTCTAGCATAAGTGGCTGAGCAGGTGGAAGTCCTAAATCCTGTCCACCTTGCATTAGCAATATGCTGGAAGAGGAGATGTTTCCAACTACACTTAGGTTGTCAAGTTCTGCAAAGGTTCTCAGCATAGGTGGACACATAACTACAAATGGGCAGGATCTGTCTTCAGTATCTGCAAAAATTGATTGAAATCTCTGCTCAAGCAACCCCCTGACAGTAGTATCAATTTGTATTGCTTCTTCGCCGGCTGCTTCTGTTGTCTCTAATCCTTCCATAAATCGATAGTTGCCAGCAGCTGTGGTGTCGGTTTCTACCAGCATCATGCTTGGAATCGGAGCATTAGTCCAATAGGGCGTATTCTCAGTTGCTACAACTTCGGATAGGGATACAAAGCCATCATCATTAGTGTCCAAGACTTCCCTTGCATATTGTAGAGTAGTATTAACCATGAACGTATGTATCAAATCACCCCATCTTTCAGCTCCAACAGATAGCAGTAACACATTCTTTACAAATGGATTGTCAGCAGCTACCCTTGTTGCGATCCATGATCCTTGGCTTACACCCAATACTGAAATATTGTTTCTATCAACTTCTGGCTGTTCGCTTAGGACATGCAGAGTCTTGTTCGCGTCGCTGATTAGGTCATCCATTGTCTGGTTATACCAGAGCTCAGGCTCAACTATAGTACCGTTTGCTCCAATTCCTCTTTTGTCATAACGCAAGACTACAAATCCTCTTTCAGACAGATATTCTGCAATTTCTCTAAATGGTCTATTATCCGGTGGCACAAAATGATCCTTGTCTAAAGGCCCTGCGCCATGGATCAAAAGAATCGCAGGAAGTGAACGGTTAGCCAAGACCGGCAGGGTCAGCTCTGCATCTGTTTGTATACCCTCTCCTAGATCTACAGTCAAATCTCTGTGCATGATAGTCTTGCTGCCGCCCTCATACATAGTAGCATATGCTCCCTGAACAAGGATAGATACAATTAATGTAAAACCTAAAGTAATCGCTGCATTAGTCTTAACAAGCATTTACTGCAAATGAGAGTTCACTTTCTCATTTAATAATTAAGACAATGTCTTCTAAGCGTAAATCATAGAAGAACAGTCTATGATACATTCTGTTCTTTGTTGGAAAGGCTTTTGCGAAATTACAATGTGACCTATTCCTACACACTTGCTATCTCAAAGCCAAATGGTTTCATATTTCAACGGACATGCAAAGCCCACTAGCAATCCTCGGTATTTTTATGTGGAGAAGAACTAGAGTAAAGAAGAAGATGGTCACTAGGTAATTCATTAAAAAGGAAGAATATACACGCTCTATTCGATCTGACTATCAGGGCTTTTTTGTCAGACAACTACTCAAAATGAGCTCAATTCAATGCCATAGTTCCCTCCCAATAAGAGATGGACGGGGTGGGAGTTGGACCCACGACCTAAGCTTCTTTCTGAGTCAGCTCATCGTTTACCTAAAGAGGCAGCGCGAATTATATTACGCATATTATACAGTAAAAATTACACATACAATTTATGAATGGAACATATACAATGCAGCCTTGAATATTATTATAGAGTCATCAAGCCATAATCCTTATTTTAATTCGGAACATTTTGTTTCTTATGCAGACACATTATGACAGTGCCCTTATGGTTATTTGTTTCATCAGCTAAGGCGATAGCGCTGGCTAGTGCTATTGCAGCAACAATTACTGTCATTATTTTTTTGGTTCCCAATTTCACAATAACTACTAACGCACAACAACAATCACCAGCAACTCAGAGTAATAGTCCAACATTATTAAACACAAGGGATAGCTTTAGAGTACAGCTACCACAAGGCTGGGTAATTCAGGATGTAAATAATACAGGCTTTACTTTGGCAGCAGAGGCACTGCAAGGCTATGGAATATTAGCACAACTATGCCCGCAAGAGCAGGAGGAACAATCAATAATATCTTCAAATGTTAGCAGCGCCTCTACCAGCAGTAATAGATACATCGGCAGCTGTCAGCATGTCCGAGAAGAAGTAATACACATTATACGATATCCTAACCTAGGTGCCAGGCTCGGGATTTCTTCTGATGAAGATGTTTTTACTATCATCAACAATAGAGACATCATGCCTAACGCCGTTTTAGTATATCACTTACAAAAGCTTCAGGAGGTTGGCTACCGTGACTTCAAAATTGTAAATAGCATTGATACTACAATTAATGTTGACAACAGTACTACAGATCTCAGCAATAATAGAATGGCAACGAGGACGACAGCAACAATACCAGCCAAGCTTGTAGAAATGACGTACAGCACTGCTTCTGCTCCAAATGAAACAAGAAGTGGGTATTTCATTTTAACTGCTACAGCTGCTACACCTCGCAACTTGGGAGTAATGACTGGATATAGCATCTTTTATGAAGGCAATTCTACAGCTAATGCTACTGCTGAAGAGGTAACAACAATATCCACTGGCAACAATATAGCGTCACCAACATCATCAACATCATCAACGTCATTACCTCCTCCATCAGTCAGTCAGGTATTCGACTCCTTTGAGTTAATAGCAGCACACACAGAGCCTCTTACAGTTGAAATCATTTCAGAGG
>CAYWRR010000151.1:0-5845 GCA_964460425.1 uncultured Nitrososphaera sp. | reverse complement strand
GAGCAACTTGCAAATGATACTGCTGGTTTGCTGGATGCTCTGGAAATACGAAAAGCAGACGTCCTAGGATACTCCCTTGGGTCGTATATAGCTCAACAGTTCACAATTACGACCCAGAAAAGGCTAACAGGCTTATACTTGTTGCTTCATCATGTGGTAGTGAAGACAGTATACCTAAACCACCTCAGTTTAGACAATTGCAATCCGAGATCGTAAACAAAGCTCTAAGTAATGTTTCCATTTCTCCGGAGGAAAAAAATCTCTTATAACTGCTTAATTGGGATCAGGATGGATAAGACTGTATCCTGAATCTCTTGAGGACATTCCAGAAGCCCAAGATGTGTTTGCCAGTGTTTCCCTTAACACTTTAGAGCAGCAGCATAACATAGGAATAAGTTGGGTGGCAACCAACTGGAATGGTGCTTGTGACGAGCTTGCTAGAATAGCCAAACCTACGTTGGTCATAACTGGAACAGATGATGATGATGCTTACATCCCGCATGAAAATTCTTTAATCATTTCTGGAAAAATTCCTGGAGCTTGGCTTATACAGATCGAAAATGCTAGTCATGCAGTAATGTCGCAATATCCAGATGAAATCAATAACATATTACAAACATTTCTATCAACGACTGCTACAACCCAACCTGAGTAAGAAAGTATCACAGTTACCACACTGTCAAAAACTCGAGAATGCAAACGATGCCGCTTCTGATCATGCGGGATTGAGCGTATCATAAGAATGGTCATGGTAGTATTCTGGCGATTGGATGGTCCTCTAAAATGATACGATAACACATAGCTGGTTGGGTGCGATGCAGCCGAAAATTGAGATGAATTTACAAATGGAAGTAGTGTGCTACTAAAAGTAATGTAAATGTGAAGTTGCACCTTTTCTCATGGGAAGAAGTTCATACAAATAGTAATGAATGATTACAACCTTTTCATTCTAATCGATCCTCTTCTTCTCTTACTTTCTTCCAGTTGTTGAGAAGGTACAAGTAATGAACCTAGCGCCCTTTTTGGCAGGCCCAAGAAAAAGAGGGCCAACACCAAGGCGCCATAAAAACACCAACAGCAGCATCCTACGATGTGCTTCTGCTTCTTGCTATTTGTGCTCAAGAGTAAACTGCTATTTGCCACTGTAGCCATTTTAAGGGATCAAGCTCTGCAAACAATCTGTCTGACTGATGCACGTCTTCGCTATTCTTTAGTAGAGACTTTTTTGCACAATTATGTGGCTTCGACTTTCTCCATATCGTCAATAGATCTGACAGTGTCTCTCTGTATCTGGAAGGTGCTATTCACTTGTAGTTTATTGTTGGGGTTAATTTGTTCCTTTAGGAAAGATTCCCTTTCATTGATTATTTGTTAAAGAGTAATTATCACCATATTTTATATCAAGTGAAGCCAAGCTCCAGATGAATCGTTAAAACTCGGATAGCATCTTGGCAGGGTAGGGGTTAATTATTATATTATGAAGCCACAGCTAGAGAACAAGGATAAGGACAAACCATCCCTTTTTGTTATAACAACCTAACCTAACTTGGCCTGCTTGGGCAAAAGAGCGAAAGCTAGGCGTAGGGCTTCTTCACATAAATTAACGTCAAAATTGTCTTTCATAAGCATAAATATGTGCTTATGTTAGAGAAGATGATGTCCAGACTGCACTGCAGCTTGGGTCATCTTCTCCAATGTTTGTAGATACGTGAAAAAACTATCCAGACATTTATCAATGCCTTAACTTTACAACTCGCAATGGTCTTGTAGTCATCTAAATCCTAGATAATATTATCCAAGCAAAGCTTTCTACAATACATCAACTTGCTTGATTCATTATCAGCTAGCTATTGCCAACAATGCATAGCCTGCTCCTGCTGACATCAGTTAAAATCGTATTGCTGTACATTCGCTAGCATTGACATATAATTTTGGTTAAAGTCAGGTTAGTTCCTCTACTAACTTTGTTTCAAAGTCGTCAATTGAAGCTTTCTCCAACATTTCGCTGTCGGACTTGATAGATCCCTGCTTCTTGAGAACCTCTCTGGCTAAAAGCCAGTATACTGTTGCAAGAGCCTTGCGTCCGCGGTTGTTTGCAGGTATCACCAAGTCGACTTTTGAAGTAATGTTATCGCTGTTGGCAATGGCAATAACCGGTACTCCTGCCCTAGTGGCTTCAAGTACAGCCTGCTGGTCTGCATGAGGGTCTGTTACAACAACAATTTCGGGTTCCATATAGTCTGGAAGCGACGGGTTGGTAAACGTACCAGGCATGAAGCGGCCCAGAATGGGGGTTGCGCCTGTAGCCTCGCAGAACTTTTCGACTGGAGTCTTGCCGTATTCCCGGGCAGAAGTGACGGCAACCTTGGCAATATTTGCTCTACCAATGAACTTAGCAGCAACATCAACTCTTGCCAAGGTCTTGCTGATATCTAGAATGTAAAGGCCTTCCGGGTTGGCCTTGACTATGAATGGTGACATAAACTTAGTCTTGACTGGTGTGCCTACGCGGATGCCTGTAGAAAGTATCATTTTTTCTAAATTATTGGTCTCAATGGCTTCCTGGCCCTCTGGCGATTCTTCTATCGAAGCGCTTTTTTCTTTAATGTTGATGTCAGAATCATTGTTGTTATTGTTATCCTCTGATATGCTCATATAGGCTATGCAGAGGACAGTTCTGCCATACCTTCTATTAAATCATACTCTATTAAGCGCACAAGCTCGTTCAGCTTGGCGATGCGCTCGCCTCCCAACACACCTGCTTTCAACATACTAGAGCTTGTGGCGATCGCGATGTGAGAAATTTGTGAGTCGACCGACTCGCCGGACCTGTGTGATGTTATTATCTTGATCTTGTTCTTATTGCATTCTTTAGCAAAGTCTAGTGCTTCGTATAGGCTGCCTGCCTGATTGACCTTGAGTATTGCGCCGCTGCATGCTCCATACCTCACTGCTTCCATTATCCTGCCGGCGTTTGTTACGAGCATGTCGTCTCCTGTAACCACAGTCTTGGTATTTTTTTTATTCAAAACTGCCATACTTTCAAAATCGCCCTCATGCATGGGATCTTCCACATAAATTAGCTTATAGTCGTGTATAAGCCTGTTTGCAAATTCGATTTGGTCGCCGGTATCCCGTTTTATGCCTTGCCGTGCATAGTCGTACAGCTGCTCATCTTCGTTCCAGAATGATGAACTAGCAAAGTCTATGCCTATTGCCATGTCCTTGCCCAGTATGTAACCGCAATTATTTACCGCTTTTTCTATGATTTCAAGGGCCTGGTCATTGTTCACATTTGGAGCCCAGGCTCCCTCGTCGCCTTTGCCGTAGGTAAAGCGCTTGTCTATAGATTCTATCACTTTGCGTGTCTCACGATGAAGCTTGAAGTTCATCTCAAGTGCATCCACGATGTTCTCCGCACCCACTGGGCAAGCAAGGATCTCTTGGAGGTCAGGGGTACCCGGTCCAGCATGTGCACCACCGCCTATGATGTTGCCAAGCGGAAACGGGAACAAGTACGGCTTGCTTCGTTTTAACAATTTGAAAAGCGGAATGCCTAGAGAATTGGCAGCTGAGTCTACGGCTGCAATGCTGAGTGCATAAGCCACTGACCCGCCGATCCTACTATAGTTGTCAGTCTTGTCTATCGACTTTAACGCATCATATACTGCCAGCAGGTCCTCTGCCTGCAAGCCTACAAACCTATTGATATTGGCGTTTAGCATGGATAAGGCTTCTTCGGGCTTATTTTCTGGAAAGCTCTGGGCCTCAAACTTGCCTACAGACGCTCCGGAGGGTGAGCACGCCCTTCCGATAAATTTTCCGTCAGTTACAACATCAATTTCAATGCTCTTGCTTCCTCTGCTGTTGAAAACTATTCTGCCACGAATTGAGGATATAGAAGGCATAAGAGTTTTTCAATATCGACATAATTTATTATTATTCGTTTGAAATTATTCTATGTCAGACTGGATCTCGAACATGCGCCTTCTGAGTGCTTCATAATAGGGAATAATCTGGTAAATAGTGTCGACATTTGAAATGAACATCCTTCTGCAACAATAGCGTTTCAGTCCCAGTGAGTCCATGACCTTTGCTGGATCCTCGCCAGTCCTAACACGGTTTGAATACTCTGCATGCTTGTCTGCAATTAGCCCCCCGCATGTAAAACATCTTACTGGAATGAGCATCTATTCTATCCCTTGAGTGATTTTAGGCATTATAAAAACCATTACCGTTTACACAAGTGTTAATGATCCTCCGCAGGTGTATAGATGTATATGCTTCATGCTTTATCTTCTAGTAGAGACTTATTTAGGGCATCTACATGGTAAATGTATTTTCTTTTGGGTTATGCATTTACTTTGGTCTCGAACTTATGTTGGTTCCAAAATAAATTCTGCAGAATTCTTCTTTTATGAAATTCTTGATTGAACTCTAGAAGGGCAAACAAACAAAAGAATAGAAAGATAGATGGTGTTATTATTTGGCCAGCTACATAGAAATCGATGCTAAAAGTTTATGCTTGCTAGCTCCACTTTGCTGCACATACTTGTTAATTAGCACCTACGTTCCTGCTAATGGTATTAAATTGATTGTACCGACTTTACATGATGGACAGACTTTGTATAACCTTCGAGCTAGAAATGATGCACACCAAAAGCAGTAGCTACATAGAGCAAATTGAACTTGCCTTGAAATCTTGCCAGCGTTTGTTATTGGGCCTTGATCTGCCATTATGGTTGTTGTAGTTGTTATTGTTTTCAATTACACCTAGCCTAAATTTCATAGACCTGTGTTTAGTGATTATAGACAGTTGTATCCATTTAACAAAATAATAAATGTGCATTTATACTTCTCCCAAACTTGCTCAGAGATCAATCTCAGATACCTGTGAGTAAAGGATAAGCGAAGGAATTTCATAGGGTCTGTGCAGTGTGTAAGGAGCTACAATAGTGGGAAAGGTTGTAGATAACGATATTGCTACTACGCTTACCGCTAGGAATGCGAGTAGAGATAAATAAAGAAGCTCCCGTCTAATTTCTCCTCTCTATTTTTATCATGAAGACTGTTGCGCCCCTCATTGGTATTATCTTCATTACTCTTGCTAGTAGTACTGTAGTCGTCATAGCGTGGCTCGCCTTTCTGTCCTTAGGGCTTATTTGATGAATTGATGCTCAGGAGTTGCTCCTTTCAAGCTATTTGCTGCTTCGCTTACTGCGACGCTCTTGAGCATATTTTTTGCAACAGCGATAAGAAGCGTAGCTCCAAGAAAAGTTCATCCTGTAAACCCGGTCTGCAGTACAAGTATAACAGAAATTTGTTATTGCCCGCAGCGCTGTATGAAAATACTGAGTGCAAAAAACTGTGACTGCGATGGTAGAAAATCCTATCCCTACAAAACTTCTAAATTTTTGATTAAGTGTAGAAGCTCTTGTTATGCAATAAAATGCAACTATAGTTCAAAGTATAACTACAAATATCTCAAAGTAAAAATGATCAGCATCTGATATCACCCGTGCTTTAGGATCCATAGTAGAAGCATATGTAATTAATGAAAGAACTATTGACGGCAATACAATATATTTAAAATGAACAGAGCCAAGGAAGACCGAATTATTGTCTGACTAGTTTTTCCTTGTCGGAAAATCTTCTCCTTCAGTATTCCTTTTTCCTTGTTATCTATATGCAAGAAGGATCAATGATATGCATCAAGATTAATTCTACCATTGTCTATCCGCTATTCTGCTATAGTAGTCATAATTGATACCTCGTCTAGCAATTTGGAGTTGTCTATTGGTTTTCTAACAATATGCCGTACTCCCCAGACAGGAGCTACATCTTC
>CAYWRR010000150.1:0-5861 GCA_964460425.1 uncultured Nitrososphaera sp. | reverse complement strand
AATAAGCAGCATAAGCATTAATCTTGCAGGATCTAGAAGTAATGCTCAAGAGGATAATACAAATAAAGACAATCATACCACAGCAATGATAAATGACATGCAGCAGTTACTTTGAAAACACTGACTGTACAGGGATTCGTCCACATAATACTTATATTTAGTGCATATAACAGTGTTATAATATGACGTTTCTAGAGGTAAAGGACTTGCATACCAGCATCGATGGCAGGGAAATACTCACAGGACTCAACCTGAGCGTTAACAAGGGTGAGGTTCATGCTATTATGGGTCCAAATGGCTCTGGCAAAAGCACGCTTGCAAATGCTATTATGGGTCATCCTAAGTATAACATAGACTCCGGTGACATTTTGGTCAGGGGCGAGAGCATCCTGAATCTCTCAACTGATCTAAGAGCAAGAAAGGGTCTCTTTCTTGGCTTTCAATACCCAACTGAGATCCCAGGAGTTGGCTACAGTCACTTTTTGAGAAACGCCTATAACACTCTCAGCAAGTCGCTTGGCGAGGAACAAAACCGGGAGGTTTTCATTACAGTTCGAGAATTCCACGAGTATGTCAAAAAGAACCTTGATGCAGTGGGACTCGATCCTTCGTTTCTAAGCCGTTACCTCAATGAAGGGTTCTCTGGTGGCGAAAAGAAACGATCAGAAGTCATGCAAATGCTAGTTCTCAAACCGAATATCGCGATTCTAGATGAGCCTGACTCGGGTCTGGACATCGATTCGGTCAAGTCAGTTGCAGAGGCAATAAACAAATTGATTGATACAGGAGCCGGTGTGCTTGTAATCACTCATTATGCCAGAATCCTTCGCTACCTCAAGAAGCTTGATTATGTACATGTAGTAGCAAGGGGCAAGGTTATCAAATCAGGCGGCAAAGAACTGGCTGAAGAACTGGAAGCGAAGGGTTACACATGGCTCGGCATAGAAGAAGACAAGTAAAAATTAGGCGCCACTAAATTTACTTCCATCTAGATGGTTGCAGAAGTCCCTATGTCAGAAGAGCCCCAGACAGCAATCTTTCTAAACTTCTCATTCTTCAGAGTGGATCCCAAGTGGCGCTGGCTAAATGAGATAGGCAAGGAGGAAGCAGCCAAAGAGTTTTCGAGCCTAATTGAAGTTGCCAACACCAAGATAAAGGTAAGGACATACTCAACTCTGGGCCTACGCGAAGATAGCGACTTGATGCTATGGATGATTTCTGACTCTCTTGAAAAGACGCAGGTAATGACATCCAAGATCTATTCAACTGTTCTTGGCAAATACCTGCTGCCATCATATGTTTTCCTCTCTGCTACAAGACCGTCTGTCTACTCATCGAAGATTACACCCGGATTTATGACGGAGGAACAGCCTATGAAGTATTGTATCGTCTATCCATTTGTTAAGTCAAGGGAATGGTACCTACTGCCTTTTGAAGAGCGCAAGAAAATGATGGAGGAGCACATCTTGATGGGACGGAAGTTTCCACAGATCAGGCTCAACACCACTTACTCCTTTGGCCTTGATGATCAGGATTTCATGCTCGCCTTTGAAACTATGGATCTGACGGCATTTCAGGAACTGATAATTCAGCTGCGCGAAACCAAAGTGAGCAGGTATATTATCCGTGACACTCCAATGATTGTCTGCGTTTATAAGGGAGTTGAGGACATCATTAAAAGTCTAGGATGATTATGCAGGCGCTGAAAGAATGGGCTGTCGTCTGCAGGGCTCTTGAAGAGGGCAGGCAGGTTCTGCTTTTACGCAAGGGTGGTATACTGGAATACCGCCAGGGCTTCAAAGTCATGCACAACAGATTTTTATTATTTCCAACATACGAGCACCAGTCAAAAGACCATTTGCAGGCTGACTATGCAGATGAGCTTGACGAAGTGCTAAAGGATCAGCCAGCCATTGGAACCAACAGGATTACAAGCTATGCAGAAACCATAGAAGTCAAAGAAATAATGGATCGCATTACTCTTAGGATGCTTGCAAGCTATCATATCTGGAACGAAAGCTATGTTAATGCAAGGATGGATTACAATCCAAGGAAGCCTATGAGTGTAATACTCTTACGTGTTTTCAAACTTGAGCGACCGATATTGAATGAAAACAAGCCTGAATGGGTTGGCTGCAGATCATGGATCCCGCTTGACATAGATGTAAGCGGCAGACCTATAATGGATGATCTGCAATTCAACACAATAGCGTCTGAAGTAAAGGGAGTGCTATCTATAGCGGCATGAAATACCGAACTTTGGGTAAGAGTGGTATAAAAGTAAGCGAGATTGGTTTTGGTGCATGGACTATAGGGCTTGACTGGTGGGGGAAAAAGATTGACGACGATGAAGCGATCAGGATGCTAAAGCGTGCCTATGATTTGGGAATCAACTTTTTCGAGACTGCAGACATATACGGCAAGGGGAAAAGTGAGAAGCTTATAGCGCAAGTGTTCAAGGATATGCGCAACGACGTGGTCTATTCTACAAAGTGGGGCTATGACATGTATAGTGCCAAGCAGGTAGGACACAGTGAACTGCCACAAAAGCATAACCAAGAATTTTTGCAGTTTGCTGTTAGCCAGAGCCTCGACCGTCTACAGACTAATTACATCGATGTTTATAGTCTCCACAATCCCAAGATGGACGCAATAGAAAATGACAAGCTCTTTGCTTCTATTGAGTACATGGTCAAAAAAGGTACGATCAAGAGCCATGGGGTAGCGCTTGGACCCGCGATAGGGTGGAAGGATGAAGGCTTGGAAGCTATCGAAAAAAGAAACATTACATGCCTCCAGACTGTATACAATATTTTGGAGCAGGACCCTGCGCGAGACTTTATGCAAGCAGCAGAGTGGAGCAATGTCGGCATAATGGTAAGAGTTCCTGATGCGTCAGGTTTACTTACTGGCAAGGTCAATACAGATACAAAGTTTGACAAGAACGACCACCGCAGTTTTAGAAAGCAAGAGTTCATCATTGAGGCAATGCAAAAGATAGAGAATATGAGACCTCTTGCAAGCAGCAAGGGATGGAACATTACAGAACTTGCAATTAAGTTCATACTGTCACAAAAGCAAATTTCAGTCATCCTGCCGACAATGGTAAGTATTGAAGAAATAGAACTATTTACGTCGCTGTCAGATGGCAAGTACCTCAATAGCACTGAAATTGCAAGAATGGAGGAGATGTATGAAAAGAACTTTTATGTCGAGCCTGTTGCTAAATGAGAGCGCAAACTGAGGATCTTCTGCAGACCATATCTTCATCAGATGATCGTTGCAGGTTGTCATAAAGAATGACATAGTGGCTATTTATAGAGTAGTGGATTCTTCTGAATGCCGACTAGATGCACTAGACAAAATATTTTACGCGCTCTTTCTTGAACTCTCGTGAGCTAAACAGTATCTGATAGTCCTCTATGCCCACCGTTTCTGACATTTCTGCAGCAATCTTTTCAGCCGCTTGCAGCGTCCGGGCATGTACCATGCTGAAAAGATTGAACCTCCAATCAGGATATACCGGCCTCCTGTAGCAGTGACTCACCTGTGGAAATGCAGCAAGTCTGAAGCCTACTTTGTCTACTATGTTCTCAGGTACCTGCCATACGACCATACCGTTTGCAACAAAGCCAGCTTCGCGGTGGCGAAGTATTGCTGCAAAGCGCCTCATTATACCAGTGTTTTCATATTCTGCGGCCTTGGCAAATAATTGCGCTGTAGTTATATCTAAACTATTGGCAAGCTCCTTGAAGGGCTCTGGCACTACTGCCAAGTCCTTCTGCAATTCACGGATGAACTCTCTGTCACGCTCACTTAGTTGAACTTTCTGTTGATTTAGGTACTTCACTTTATCTGTCGACACAAGCTTATCCGGGTCTTTATTAACCATATCAAGCCTGACACCGATCTTGTAGAGCTTGAGTGTTGGCAAAACTCTATGTTTGATAACGCCTTCAAAGGACGCCATTCTGTCAAGGTCTTGCTTCATATCTGATCCTGGAGGTTCTGCAAGTGTGAACCACATATTATACTCATGATTGCGTTCATAGTTATGGCTGACCCCGGGGTGCTCATTTACTTTTCCTGCTACATAGTCGAGTTTGTCAGGTCTGACTGCAAATGCAATAAGGGCGCTCTTGTATCCAAGTCGCCTTGTGTCAAAAATAGCGTTGATCTGTCGTATGATGCCCATATTCTTCATGAATGCTATCCTACGCATGACGTCTTCCTCCGAAATGTCATATCTCTTTGCAATCTCTAGATAAGGCCTATCAACAAGAGGAAAGACCCACTGGATCTCATTTAGAAGTCTTTTATCAATGGCGTCAAGCTGCTGTTGTTCGTTTGCTTGCATGCTCGGGCAGTAAAAGTTGTTGTCAATACATTAAAAACTTACCTCTGGCAGGCAATAATGCAATGGTTCTCACCACAGATGACATTACGTGAATATGTAGCTTGAATAATACCCTGACTTTATGATGAGTATCTTTCCTTTATATAAGAAAAACGGCCATTCCTTGTCTTAAGGAAGGTGCTTATTTGTAAAAGTTATACATATATGCTTTTAGTCTGTTTTCCCGGGAATGTCCTATCCGTAGCCATTTTAATATAAGGTAAAACCCTTTTCCTCGATCCCGTTCTAATGTAAATTTATACCAGCACCCCCTTATACTCCCTTTGGATTGCCATATTTTTCATAGTAGGCAAGTTCATCTAGTGGCATGCGGCTCTTTCTCTTTCCAGAGATCTGTTTGGCAGAAAATCCAAAACCTACTATGACCGTTGGATTTAGATCTTTTGGAATACCAAAATCACTGCGCAATTTTTCGTACTGTACTCCAGTGAATAAACATGATGCTACACCGTAATTCCAGGCAGCTAATTGCATGTCCTGAACCACTCTTCCAGCATCAATCATGTGGAATTTGTATCGAGGGTTTGTCAGTACAATTACTGCAAAATTGGCCCCTGAAACCCAACCTCCAGTTGTGCTGTCCTCGGCAAGTTTTTTAAGGTTATTCTTTTCTTCTATAACCACAAATCTCCAATGCTGAGTGTTGAGGCCGCTGCCCGTGAGCCGTGCAGCTTCCAAGATTTTTGACTTTATCTCTGCAGAAATATTTTGTAAGCTAAATTCTCTAAGATCAAGCTTAGTTGCTATGCATTCAAAAGAATCCATATTTGCCATGATAAAGGTACGCATATCTCATAAAGGATATGGAAATATGCTATATATAGAGGCACAGTGTCGGAAACTATTTCTTGATGTGTTTTGAGGTCTGCAATTATCTCTAGAACTACATGACTTCTCGCCTGCGCTACCTTGCTTTATTTGAAACTAGAGGCAGCAGGCAGCACTCTTCTCTCTTCAGATGTTAATTGGGCTATATGGCATTTCTTGTACTCTATTAGTCAACTTTGTCATTCTTTTGGTTAATATATATCATACTATCAGCTAAATTCACAAGATGTGCAGGTGGGTTCTTTCTTATTGCACCACTAATTTGCCTGTCATGTATGGATGCACTATGCAGTAATAGTCGTATTGTCCAGGGGAGACTTGTGCAAGTGACAGCGTTGCAGATCCACCAGCATTAATTAAGCCTGTATCAAACAACTGTGCAGATTCGGGATCTTGTGGACCAGTTCCGGAAGTTACAGTGTGCAGAACTGTGTCTTGATTGACCACCGTGACTTCAGTACCTGCACTTACTGTAAGCTCATCTGGGTCAAAATCAGGGTTGCCTTGTATTGAAGAGCCTTCAAGGATGTTTATTGTGGATCCTCCTTCTCCTCCTCCAGTAGCAGCACCAGTACCGTCGCCATCGCTACCTGTAGTTTCTCCTCCTTCCCCTTGT
>CAYWRR010000149.1:0-5879 GCA_964460425.1 uncultured Nitrososphaera sp. | reverse complement strand
TCCTCCTATAGACAATCATGCAACAGGCTAGTTGTACTATTCCAAGGTAGTTCTCCGATCTCTTCTCGTACCTGATTAACAACTTCCTGAACCTATTATGCCGAGAATTTGTACGTTCCACAACAACCCATCGTCTTCTCCTTTTTCCACTATGGCGCTTACTTTTTTTAACCTCTACTGCGAATGTGCGGTATGTACCTTCTTTTGACCACCTCGGATTCTATCTCATGAGAGTCATATCATCTATCAAGGCGCAGGTTCTGTTGTTTCTTCTTCCTTGGCCGCCGTATTACTATGCTATCCAATGTCTTGATGGCTGCCTTCATGTCATGTGTGTATTGGCAGCTGTTATGACAACTGATAATGGGATTCCTTGTCTGTAAGAACACGTCTTTTGGTTCCTAGCTTGCCTCTATCTGTTGGATTCCGACCTATCTTGTCCCCCTAATGGTGCTTTGATCGCTGCACTGTCAAGTGACTGCCATTTCCATTCTATTCCGCGTATGTCGTCGTATATTTTCAATAATCTAACCCATAGTTTATGGAATACTCCTATCCGGATCCATTGCTGGAACCTTCTGTCACAGGTAGAGCCAAAACCATATTCTTTGGGTAGCATCTTCCACTGGCAACCAGTCCTGAGTACAAAAAGAATGCCATCCAGTACCTGTCTGAATGGGATAGCTGGATGTCCCTTGGTATTACGTGGCTTTTCCTTGCGTAGAATCTTCTTTACTTCATTCCAGACATCATTTGGGATGTGTTTGATAGTTGGAAGATACTTCTTTTTGTACTAATATTTCTTCACTGTAGATTAGTGGACTACAGACAAAGCTAAATAGATAGTCGTCATGCAAATCTGGCCAGTATCTCAATATTATTGGGATAGGCTCTAAGTGAATTGCATTGGCAAAAACCTGGCAATAAGTTAGAAGGGATGGATTCTGCCGCCTTTCAAAGAAATCAACGCGAAGATATATACCCACCAATCATGTCTTCATTCTATGAAACCAAGTCAGCAGCCATTACCTGTAATATATACATAGTACCTGCAATCCAAGATGATGGTGCAAACATAGAACAATTCTTTTCTGCAAGTAACAGAAGAATCTATCCATGCTGGGCCGAGCACAAATTTGGTGAATGAATTTCTTTTCCTTCAGACCATAATCTCGATAAGCATTCTGCTTGCTGCCGCAAAAGTGCTTTCAGAAGCCTTCTACAGAATAAAGCTTCCCCCTCTATTAGGACAGATCCTCGCAGGCGTCGCATTTGGACCGTTTGCCATAGGGGGCCTGATCCAGGTAGGAGATCGAACCCTTGTTTCCACTAACGAAATTGTCGATCAGATAGGCCAGCTCTCGGCAATAATAGTGCTGTTTGTCGCAGGCATGAAGGTCACGCCAAAGGAGTTCTTTGCAAAAGGCGCGGCAGAAATTTCTGTAGGCACATTGGGCGTCATCATCCCTCTTGTTCTTGGCATCCTTATTTTCAGTTCTTACGGGTTTGGCACACTTGAGTCGCTGATAGTTGCCGCTTCTTTGACTGCCACAAGCATTGCTGTATCGTTTGAAGCGTTTAGGGAGCTTGGAAAAGAGGATACAGAAGAATCAAAGCTCGTGTTGGGAGCTGCAATAGTAGATGACGTGCTCACTATCGCGATCCTGTCTGTGGTGGTTGCGATGATCCCTGGCGGTGCTGCAACGCCTCTGACATTGGCAGATATGGCTTTCACCGTCATAAAGGTGCTGGGCGCCTTCGCTGCTCTACTGCTAGGATCCATATTGCTGGTGCCTAGGTTGCTGAATAAAAAAAGTCTGTGGAAATCTCCAGGTGGAGTCGAAGGAATAACCACCGCAGCATTTCTGGGTTCCTCCGCGGTTGCAGCCATCGCAGGGTTGTCGCCGATTGTGGGTTCTTTTGTGGTAGGCATGGCCGTAGCTGGAACAAATGTGAAGGAACGTATAGAGAGGTACGCAAACCATCTGGAAATCATATTCCTTCCTCTGTTCTTCGTGCTTGTTGGTGCGAACATGGATCTCCGTGGCATCAGTCCTGAGCTTTTGATCCTGATTGCGATTATAATACCTGTGGCTATTGTATCAAAACTGGCAGGAGCAGGCATCACCTCACTTTTCTTTCTGAAAGATACGACGGCAGCTGTCAGAACTGGAGTCGCAATGATAACAAGGTCAGAAGTCGCGCTCATTGTGGCGGCTGCCGGCCTTTCAAGAGGAATCATTGAAAATGATTCCTATACGATGATAGTCGTGATGGTGGCGTTTACGGTGTTTATTGTGCCGGTGTGGTTGAAGCTGATGTATAGTCGTCAAAGCTAGGAGAAAGACTAGTACAAGGTAAGTTATTACAATAGTAGTACTTGATAATCTTCTTCTTGTTCTTCTTCTACCTCTTTTACTACTACTATTAGTACCAATAACGAGTCTACTGTTCTATTATATTTGAATAGGACACTTATGGCAAAAATAATAATTAGTTATTCCTAAGCACATCTCATGAATACAAGACAGGAGAATAGGCCATCTTGTTCACAAAAAATACATATAACTAGACGAGTTTGGAGATATTCCTTTTTCTCTAGGAATATCCAGATTTTAATATTGCAATACCGTTCGTGCGTTGTGCCAACACCAGCGATTACATACATTTAGAATCGGAGAAGACTGATGCTCAAAGGTTTTGTTGGAATTTCTTGTCATCCACCGCATATACATGATGACATAAACATCTCTAAACACTTATGTATATAAAGGATTGTTCTACTACTCATGGGCACTGCTACAAATTTTTCTAACAAAGTGGCGATAGTTACTGGTGCAGGCCAGGGGATTGGCAAAGCAATAGCTATTGCACTTGGTAGAAAGGGTACTAAAGTAGTCGTTGCTGACGTCTCTGATTTGATCAGTGCGGTAGCAAAGGAGATCGAAGCATTAGGATCAAAGGCTCTACCTTTAAGATGTGACGTTACAAACAGAGAGAGTGTAGAGAATATGACAAAATCAGTTCTAGATAATTATGGCAGAATAGATATTTTGGTCAACAACGCAGGCATCTATCCTTTAAAGCCATTTGTAGAAATGACAGAAAAGGACTGGGACCGTGTATTCAATGTTAACATAAAGGGTATTTTTAACTGTACTCAGACAGTGCTGCCTACAATGAGGGGCCAAAGATATGGGAGGATAGTCAACATATCTTCTATTGCTGGAACTGTCATAGGATATTTCAATCTAGTGCACTATTCTGCAACAAAAGCGGCCATAGTAGGTTTTACCAGATCTCTTGCATTGGAAGTTGCGAGAGATGGAATATGTGTAAATGCTATAGCTCCAGGAGCAATTGAAACAAAGGCTGCGACAGAAGTGGTACCTAAAGAAGTGGCTGATCAGATGATTGCTGCAATACCCCTTGGCAGGTGGGGAAAGCCGGAAGAAATCGCTAGTGCAGTCTTGTTCTTAGCGGGTGAAGAATCATCCTATATGACCGGACAATGTATCGTCATTGATGGTGGATTGACTATACAGTGATGCATAATTAGATTAGGAAAGTCTCTACTATAGGACAGCATATAATGGCTAGCGTTAGTTAGGAACATCCTTTAGAAATTCAAACCATGCTAGCGATAACTACTAGGCAGTCATGTGTTACGACATTTTCCCAGATCTGAAAACACTGAGCGAGCCCAAAAAGTAGCCTAATTCACTGCCAAATGGGAAGAAATAACTGCTTTACAGAAGAGTCTAATTACAACACCTACCACATCTCTGAAAAGGGTTGCCTTTTCTTTTTGCGGCTTACCATTCGCTTTGCCATTAGAGATTTTGATTTTCTTTATTATTGAGGGTATTATAGCAGTCACTTAGATCCGAGACTTACCATCAGATATCAACAAGCTAGAAAAAGGAATACTGCATTAGCATGCTTTGCGACATCCTCTAAGGATAGAGGAGGTACTTATTTACACCCTTCGCAGCGACCACGACATAGATTTAGAGATATTGCAGTTTGAGGCGTGTCTATCAAAACAACTCATTCTTCAATGCAGGTATAGCAAGCAACAGGGAGATCATGATGCATGTCCCAAATCTGTCTCTGCTGAAGGCATCAAGAATGAGAAAGAAGTTGTTGAAAATTATAGAGATGATGTATGACCAAAGCGATCAATGGAAGAATAATAATAACATTAAATATGGTCGAATTAGTGCCACCTTGATCTATATGGTCCTATACAATGAATGTGTGTTTGCATTTGTAATCAAGTATGTCCAATCTAATCAAAAAATAGCAAGATAGTTGCACTGCCATGCAATGAAATCGTACTGGTAAAATGTAATAATGTGCCATCTTCCAACATTATGAAAACGACCATTTCTGCAATTAAAGCAGATGTCGGTGGAGTTGGCGGTCATACTCGCCCAAGCGACGAACTCATTGATATCATCAGAAGTAATGTTGCTGACAGGTCAAAGGATCAGCTACTCGATTTCTATATTGGCTACACAGGCGATGATATACATATCGTAATGACACATACACGCAGAAAAGATAATGCAGAAATTCACAAATTGGCATGGGATGCCTTCAAGGAAGGAACAGGAGTTGCAAAGGAACAGGGGCTATATGGTGCAGGTCAGGACCTCCTGAAGGATGCATTCTCCAGTAATGTCAGGGGAATGGGCCCAGGTGTTGCAGAGATAACGGCTGAAGAAAGACCAAGCGAAGTATTTTGCGTCATTGAGGCTGACAAAACTGAGCCAGGAGCGCTCAACTTGCCTTTCTGGAAGATGTTTGTGGATGCTAGAAGTAATACAGGACTCATTATAAACGAGAAACTGGCCGAAGGCGTCATTTTCATTGTAAAGGACGTAATGAGTGGCAAGATTGCAGAGCTAAAGATGTGGCAGGACAAGGCAGAGCTTGAAGCTTTCCTTATGTATCCTGGAATATATGTCGTACATTCCATAGTTTCTTCAGACAGCAAGGAACAGATAGTGTCGTCGTCCACTGACAGATTTCATAACATTGCAGGCAAATACGTGGGAAAAGTGACCCTATTGCAATTGTCAGAACTCAAAAGCAGTTTCCTGCAACCGAAGAGGTTGGCAGTGCATTTGCTGATCCCCCTTATATAGCAGGAAACACCCGAGGAAGTCACCATATGCCGCTGATGCCAGTGAAACTATACTCACCTGCCAGCATAAATTATGCACTGCCCATGGTCTCCTGCCTAGTCTTCAGCATGCACAATGGCAAACTCACACAGCCGCATGATGGCTTTGGTACTGTGGACTGGGATTACCAAAGGATCCGCGCAGTAGAGCGGGCGATGATTATACGCGGCCAAGGATTCATCCATCCTGCTACGCTTGTCCCAGAAGAATTGGAGTACAACATAGGTTACCATGCTAGGATGTCTAAACTGAAGGAAGGGTTCCACGATATTTAGATCCTGTAGACTTGTCTAATAGAGCATTATTGTTGTACAGACTAGGACTTCAAATAGTAGCATTATGTTACTACTAATACTACTATACTACCAATACTACTGCATTCAATGCAGGATATACTAAAAGTGGTCAGAGTAGCAGAGCAATGAACTAGAATATAGTGATCATTGTGAATAGGGCGAGCAGTAGTAATAGTACTGTATATTCAGATGTTTTAATAGGAACCATACTTATGATGAGGGACAGGAAAGCTCATGTTTAGTATTGGACGATAAGTGTTACTAGCTGCCAATCCTTTAGAATCTTAATAGGGCTTTGATCAAATTTGGATCATTTGTGCTGAAGGTACATGCAGTAAAGAAATAGAGGTCCAATTTATCGTGTCATGTCAGTTACGCTTCTGATGACTAT
>CAYWRR010000148.1:0-5892 GCA_964460425.1 uncultured Nitrososphaera sp. | reverse complement strand
CCACTGGCCCCATGGAACCTACCCTATGCTAATCTCTAGAATAGTAGTAGTTTCACTAGCCTCTGTCTTAGCTCTAACAGCAGTTTCGTAGCACGCTTTGGCTTCTGCTACTGTTATTATTGAACATATTACTGTTAGTTTTTAACATCACAGATATCATACTCAGCTCTATTACTAATAACAGGACTTTTATCTTTTTGATATCTTGTTCATATATCGGTGTTCCCTCTATTTTCGAGTAGGAAATTCTGTGTTTCTTAGACGGTATAGAGTAATTCCATGTAGTATCAATGCAAGTGGTACTCCTACTGTAGGTACTAGAACCCATGGGAACGTATTCATTGTTGATATTCCAAATTCAGAAGCGGTAATTGTACCAAGGCTTACTGCCATTACTAGATCTGCAATACCTAGGACATTCCAGACTACGAGACCATATTTGGACCAACTAAATCCTTTTCTTAGGAAGTATGCAAACGGTATTGCGGTGACTCCAACCAGAATATCTCCAACTCCGGCAGGTATTCCAAAGGCCGGATTTAAGATTCCTGCGAATACTCCCCAAATAAAGGCTACACCAATTACTCTCCAAGTTTGAACGGCTATCAAAAATGAGGTTGTCTTATTGTATTGTATTTGTTTGGAATCAAGTGTAGTTTCCATTTCATACTAGGTATAGATAGTATAGTTTATAAGTCTCACGTATCTAGATCTATAGTTAGTTACCAATCAGGTAGTGAAAGAATGATGGAAAGAAACTGCTCTATAATAGAAATGGTCTATAACATGTCTGAGCTTAAGACATGCCCAATCGAAGCAACTTTTAAAATTATTGGAAAAAGATGGACAGTTTTGATCATAAGGGAAATTCTAAGGGGAAATACACAGTTTAATCGCTTCATAGAGAATATAGATGGTATAACACCCAAAGTTCTTACAGAACGTTTACGTGAATTGGAACGGCTTGGAATTGTTAGGAGAAGGATTGTATCACAGTATCCAGTTAGGATAGAATATACTCTGACGGATATAGGTAAAGAGTTCGAACCGGTATTGCTAAGCGCAGCCTCATTTTCAATGAAGTATATGCCTAGAACCGTCTTCAAGGACGGGAAGCCAAGAACACCTGAGATAGACTTTGCTCAATATATCAAATCTGGTATGACTAGATAGCGATGAATATAGTAACAAAGATTGCCGTCAGATACAGATACGACGTATTCATTGTAGTAAACATTAAGCCATCGCCTCATGAGTTTTTATTCCAATTGTCCTTCATTATAGTATTTCACATTTTTTGATAGTTCTTAATGAATTTTGAATCTTTATACTATATACTTGTTAAATCTACAAGATTTTCCCCAGCCCTAGCAAAACTTTAATAATAGTTACAAAATATATTTTTATGGGATTACTTTCTATCCCGCCGGTTTTTTTTAGATACAGGAACTTTCAGGAGTTTTCGAGAAATGTATATTGGACTAGATCAGACAAGCTTGCGTCTGTTTCTGGGTTTGTTTACGGGATGATACCTTTACATCTAGCAGGAAGCTACAAAATTAGAAGTTTGAGGGTGAATGGATCAAATCCATCAGGTGGAACATGTCATGTCAGTATATGGGAAAACTATGCAAGTAACGGGACCTTCAGAAGACGGATTGTTGGTACAAATCCATCTGGGAATCCTTTTGATACTACTGTAGCCCCGCCGGGAGGGTATTATGTTACCAATCCAACAGACTACAATTATGCGATCTATGCTTATGCAGGTGATATGCTTACATAATGGACAGTTTGCTGAAAATATTTCTATGGTGTGGTGCTGTTTCATTGTTATCCATCGGGCTGTAAGGCTAATTTCAGTCTATGGCTTGTGGAAGTCAACACAGCAGCATGTAGGCTTTATACAACTTCTAAAGAAAATGTTTTTCCCTTCATTTCTTGAGATGCTGTACCCACATTTGTCATTGTCTATTCGAGTATTCTCCATCCATGAATTTTATTAGTTTTCATAACCTTTTTTCTGAAATACTGAGATGTCGGCCGTTAACCTAAATCCGTTAAACTTAATATTCAGAGTGTTACTGATTGGGTTATTAAACGGCAACTTCACATCACAGTCGAATAGTATCAAACAAGCACACAGTAAAATCCTTAAATGGTCGGGACCATAATATAGTAACATACATTATGAAATGATTGATAAATATTCAAATTTTAGATCGAAAACTCAGATCATTTGACCTACAAGCAATATGAGCAATAGATGTCAGTGATGTGGGGGAGAGATAGCTAATAGAACTGAGGTTTGAATATACTACCCTCTTACAAACATGGGTCTGCAAGCCATTTCTCTTACCCCATGACCCGTACTTCCTTCAACTGTTCCTTAGTCTCTTTAAATCCATTTTGAATTAGCTGTTGGACTGTAGTTTTTGAAAAGTCAAATGTCTTATTTGAAATAGTATTAGCGTCATTCTTCCGCTCTAAACGAGCTATAAAATCAACATTCACTATTCCCCTTACTAAATCATCATATGTCCCATGCTTACCAGTGGAGAAAAAGATACCTTTAGTCTTCTGCTTCAAAATTTTTTGCAGTTCCTCTTTGCTTGCGCCCTTTTCCTCGGCCAATTTGGCGAGGGAGTTTGCTAATGACACAAGATCAGACATAAGAACTGCAATATTTTCATCAAATTCTGTTCTGTCGTGATATATGATGTCATTCTTTCTGTCGACAGTACCGTCATAGTCAGCAGGTAGATTTTCCTGTTTCGCTGGATGAAGATTGATTATACTGAATCTGAGGCTTGGTATATTGTCTTCTAATTTCCTCACCCTACGCCAATAATCGATGTGAGCAATATATGTCTGACTTAGTGGTGTATTAGCTAACAGACCACCATCCCAGAAAGAGCGCAAGCAAGTAATTCTGTTTGAAAAAGAAGCAGGTCTATTACTGTCCTCATTATCAATGTCATCGCGTTGTCTTTTCACATCCAAAGTACGTGTTTCTACATCTAATTTGGTGTAGTCATAGTTGACAGGAACACTACAGCTTGCTAAAACAAAATCTGATTTTATCCCGTCTTCATACCTTATGACATGTTCGAACTCTCCATTATTGACGCTGTTGTGAGTCTCTAACTGTTTACTAAACTCAGATCCATAATATTTTCCATATTCTGACTTTCTTGTTCCATCTTCCTTTTCATAACTATCGAATACAACAGGAGTAGCCTCCTGTACATCCACAGCAACTAATAGTAGTCTTGGTTCGTTATTATCAAAGCTTGTGGAAATAGGAAACTTTGCAAACCTTTCCAAGCTTTCTTTTAATGGTCTATTATCATAGATATACCAGGTATTTAATGGATCAAAAAACTTCCTGTCTACTAAAGGTGTTTTCGGCACAAATACATTAGGAACTCCTTTCAAGATAAATTCCTTAGTGCTGATGTATCTCCTAGCGGACTCTCCTGAAGCAATTCGACTATCAAGTCTATGCCAAGAATCCCAATACTGTGTAAAATAAGGTATTTTTTCAACAGATGACTGCGTAGACAGATATTCCCAAAATGCAACAAGCCTTTCGTCAGATCCCTCCCAAGTTTCATTCTCCTTCACATAGCTTACCAATATAGCAGCATTTATCGCGCCTATTGATGTTCCAGACACGATATGAAACATTGGCTCACTTCCCATCCCTTTTGCTCTACTGTATTGTGAAAGTTCCTTTTTGATAGCTTTGTAAGCTCCTGCTTCATATGCACCAAGTGACCCTCCTCCTTGAAATACTAAAGCTCTATTTACTTTGGAATTCATAAATCTCTTCAGAACACACTTTCTAAAGCCGAGTCTTGTTATTTAGCGAATTAGTCTGCAGTGCGTTGCACAGAATTCGTCTCGCTTTAATAGATGATAGTAAAGGACTGAAGTATGAATGCACTAGCTCTGCTTGACACGCTCTATAGAAATACTATAGGAAATAGCAGCCTGTTTAGCTAGTAAAACGGAGTTGCATTATAGTGAAATATAAACACATTGTGATTTCTCAGTTCGGTGGACCAGAGAATCTCTTACTAGCTGAGGATAAGCTTCCTGAACCACGAGCTAATGAAGTGCGTGTAAAGGTGCTTGCTGCAGGTGTGTCCTTTGCAGATATACTTTTGCGGAAAGGGGTTCATCCAGAATCTTGGAATCTTGGAAGAACACCATTTACTCCAGGATGGGATGTTGTTGGCGTTGTTGACAAGTTAGGAGACAAAGTATCAACTTGGCAAACAGGTCAGATGGTTGCCGCTTTACCAATAGTTGGAGGGTATTCAGAATATATATTTCTGCCATCAAATGAGCTAGTACCAGTTCCCCCCGGACTTGATCATGCTGAGGCTGTAAGTTTAGTATTGAATTATACTACTGCTTATCAGATGCTCCACCGTTGTGCTCACATAAAACCTGGCGAAATCATATTAATTAATGGTGGAGCTGCTGGCGGTGTTGGGACAGCACTACTCCAATTAGGGAAGCTTGCTAATCTGAAAAAAATGTATGGAACAGCATCATATGAAAAACATGATATTGTATCTAGTTTAGATGGTATCCCCATAGATTACAAGTCGGTTGATCTAGTTCAAGAGATTATCAACCTTACGAGTCATGATAATGAGGGTGGCGTAGACGCAGTATTCGACGGCGTTGGAGGAAAATCGCTAAAGTCCTCATACGAGATTCTTCGTAGCGGCGGTAGACTAGTCGCTTATGGAGGCACTCCAACTTCAGACCTAGGGAGTTGGCTGATGATGTTTACCTTGAATCTAGTTCCTGACAAGAGAGAATTTATGTTGTATAGCATACAAACGCTAAAAAGGCTAAAGCCAGATTGGTTCCATGAAGATTTGACTTTATTATTGAATTTACTGGAGCAAGGAAAGATCAAACCTATCATTGGAGCGAGAATGCCTCTGATTCAGGCTGCGCAAGCTCATGAATTACTGACTGGCGGCTCAGTCACAGGCAAGATTGTGTTGATTTGTAACGATTAATACAGTAAGCAAGCTGGTTATAGTAATGTCTTTCTAGCCATATGCAAGGAATCCTTCTAATGATCCAGCGATGCTCCCAAAATCAGTACTTGCAATGGATGTCCAGGGCTTGTTATTCCCATAGTGGGACCAAAAATCATGTCAAATATGGTTCACAAACCACTGGCCCCACTAACAGCTAACAGACTTGATACGATACCCGAACTTATACGAAAAGAATATACTGACCTGAATTTGCACCAGACAGGAAACGAATACCAACAGCCGATCGGATGACGTGACATAATGGTAATGTACCTAGAGGCCTGTCATAAACAACTATTAATCGTATGACATCTAAGATAAGGTACTTTTATAATCATGAGAAATCCTCTTCTAAATATTATTGTTCAAAGACTGGTTTACAATAATTTAAAATGCAGCCGCTTAATATCTAGCGATGGCATTACTACACGAAATTTCTCACTTGACAGCCTGCAAGGAATATTTGAAAGAGTATCTATCGATGCAGAGTTAAGTAGCCGGAATGTTTCATCTCTTGGCAGTACGCTGAGTATTGCAAAAAACTTAGATGAATATCAATTCAAAATATGTTTAGAAATACCCTCTATTCCTGATTCTGAGCCTGTCAAATTAGAACTGCAGAAATTCAGAATAGCCATAATTGCTTCATTTGTAAGTCTGCGTGTGAGACTGATGTCTTCTGATGCCGAGAACCAATTGCAGAAATGGAATTCATTTGCCACAATTTTACTTAGAAAAATATCTGAATTTGTCACTAATTTGAAGGCTAATAAAAGCGCTCTTGAGAATTATGACAACAGTCACTTGCAAGAGGCATTTGAAT
>CAYWRR010000147.1:0-5915 GCA_964460425.1 uncultured Nitrososphaera sp. | reverse complement strand
TTGTTTCGTTTTACAGAGCAAGGAATAAGAAATGCTAAGGACATCACAAGACGTGCAGCTGCAGCGAGAAGTGACGCAGAAAAGATCGGGGGCAAACTTACATTGTATTGGACATTTGGCGAGTATGATGGAATAGGTATCTTGGAAGCTCCTAGTGACGAGGCAGCAATGGAATTTGAACTAAGAATTGGTAGCCTTGGCAATATCAGGACTACTACGCTAAAGGCATTTACTGAAGAAGAGGTTGCAAGGATCGTTAATAAGCTGGGTTAAGAAGTATGCCCTAGCGTATTAATTAATATCTCGTATAGAACTGTTGCTGCTCACCATTACCACTTAGATTGAAGTCCACATTTTTTGATAGTAGTGATCAAGAAGCTCTGCTGCAGCTGAGGTCGTGGGTTCAACTCCCACCAGGTGCATTTCTTTCTGTGAGGAAACTACGGTATTATTTTGAGCTTATTCTAGTAAGTTGTCGGACAAATTCAGCAGCAATGCCAAATACTGTTCTACCAAAATTCTTTAAAATGATGTCGACGGGTCTACAGAAGTGATTCAAATGGAGAAAAAAACTTACAATCGCCTGATGAAACAGTAAGAATGGACAAGGGAAAGGTAGAGGTTGTGACAATTGGCAAATTGAAGATTTCAAAGTTTACCTTTGAACCAGGATGGACTTGGGAAAAGTCAGAGAAACCCTTAGCCAAGACAGATAGTTGTCAACTTACACATAGTGGTTACATCATATCAGGAAGACTCAGAGCCAGAATGATTGATAGTGGAAAAGAAGAAGAGTATGGTCCAGATGATGCATTCTATATTCCACCAGGTCATGATGGATATGTGGTTGGTGATGAGCCCGTAGTAGGTCTTGATATTACTTCTATCCCTAGCACCTGAGGTCCTCACTACTGCAATCTACTTCCCTAACTCTGGATTAGCTACAATTTTGTGGCTCCATTCTTTGTTGAAACCTCGCTTAACGGTCATCAGCACTATAGAATACGCAAAAAGAAAAAGAGGCGGACTGGCTGGCATTTGAGCGTACAGTTCTCTCTTTTCGTTGCTGCTGCGTTAGATAATAGTCAAGAAGGAAACAACCCTGATGGCTGGGGTCATAGGTTCAACTCCCACCCAGTCCACTTCTTTCATTCTGGTAAAATACAGTATTATTTTGACTTCATTTTCGGTTATCGTAGGACAGAAACCCTCGCAGCATCAATGCCGTATCCTCCAGCTTGTCAGACATATTGTCCCACAACAACTGTCTGTAAAAATATGGCGATGAGAAACATTTCTAAAAAATGAGCTACTAGCCCATCGGGAGGAACTTGACACCATATCTCATTGTGATTGTGTTAATCTTTTCGATGTCTGGTGGTACATGTGGCATTGCACTAATGTCGTCGAAAACCTTCTCCATCCCGCCAGGTACCAGAATGAGTAGAGTCTTGCCTGTGGTATTTCCCGCATTCCTAAAAGCATTTGGTATGTCTTTTTGGCAGAACGACCATCCCACCTTTCATTGTTTTGAACCTCTGTTTTCCACACTGAAATTCATAATCTCCCTCCAAGACGATGAACATTTCTTGTTCGCGGCTATGTACGTGAAGTGGTGCACCTTGTCCAGCTGGAGTGACATCCTATACTATTGAATACGCCCTATTGGTCATTTCACCTGGTACTTTCACCGTAACAGTATCTGCAAAGACGTTATACTTCTTTCCATCATTTGGTGAGACAAAACTGCTATCATGAGCTGTTTACAAGATAAGCATAGGGAGTTTAGTTGTTATTTAAGGATTGCAAGGAACTGGGGCCTCTGTTAACTTAACCTTCATTCCCAACCAAGAAGAAGTTAGTAAACCATGTCCTGTCCATTCCTCTACATGCAAGTATATTACAAATATTTTGAGCCAGTTCCATATATGTTGTCCATCACAGTCTAGTTTTCTAGTTTTCTACACGGAAAATGATCATCAAAACGTTCTGTTCTATCCTTTATGTGCTGGATGATGAACCTTTTTCTACTCTAAAACAAGGGGCATCAAACTGAACCCTCTTGATTATGACAGTAAAAGTAGTATAGAAAAAAGTAATAAATAAAATAAGAAATATCAATCAAAGATTTCTTTCATGCAACACTCTTTACTTCTGTTATCGAACTGCATTTTACACCAAGTTTTTGATGGTGTTTTTCTACAGCATCCTTGCTAGGTGCATCTAAAATACAAAAGGCTTTGTTCTCTTCTTTGTTGTAAAGGATATTCTTATGCGTAACGCCGAATTCATCCTTTGGAGAGTTTAGGGCTTGCTTTAACTGCTCTTCAGTAATATTTCCCGTCTCGTGGGTATCAAGATATGTAGGCATATTCTAAAAACAAGAAAAGGAAAGGATCGTTTTAAACATTTCTTCATCTAGGTTTCATTCATACTGATTGCAAGATTATAGAAATGATAATTTTCACATTCGATATGGGTCACGTGGGAATCGAATTTATTCGGTATCTTTCTCTTCTTCACTGTTTCTTCTTACTTCAAGCCATCAGTATCGGACTTCTGGATCCAGCAATTTATCGTATTAATGTTCTTTCTCTTCTTCTATTGCTCTCTTCACCTAACGCAACACAACCTTTGAGCATTTCAAAGTGGAGCGGATGGGATTCGGACAGTACGGTTTTCCTTCAACAGATACTACCCCCTCTATACACGAGGTAAAGAGCAGCAGCCTGGGAAACTGTTGCTGGGGTCGTGGGTTCAAATCCTCCCACCCAGTCCCTTTCTTACTGTGAGAGAACTACTGCATTGGATTGAGCTAGATTTTAGGAAGTTGTAGGACAAATTCCGCATCAACGCTCTTCTCTATACAGTTGGGATATTCGATAGGCGAGGGGCTACCTTACGTTCATACGTAGGCAGTCACAGTCAACACATGTTATTCGCATATCTGACAATCATACGAT
Source organism: uncultured Nitrososphaera sp. (assembly GCA_964460425.1). GTDB lineage: Archaea > Thermoproteota > Nitrososphaeria > Nitrososphaerales > Nitrososphaeraceae > Nitrososphaera. Next base: position 2,952 of record CAYWRR010000147.1, on the reverse strand, counting down.
GGAAATAAGAAACTTCTTCAGCTAGGGGTATGTATATCTCTAACAGGAGCGCCACGATCACGCTACCTACCGAATGTTCTTGCATTTCTCGGAGTACTTTTTTCTTATCTTGTTATAATGCCGCCGATCAACTTATAGTATTCCTTAGGTGTTCAATAACAGATGGCTTATCTAAGTTGAATGCCTAATACAAGCTGCTTGCTTTGTTGGCTGCGCAGATTATAGAGTTCTGTCTGAACAAGGACGAATACATCTGGTACCACGACATCTTGGATATGGCTAGGCTCCAACTTTTGAAGCCATAACCCGCAAGCGGTAGCCACACAACCAGTTTATGTTCCTATGATGCATTAGAAGATTGATCATTCATTACATTGAAAATCTTTTTTGGCATATCAAAAGGTCTCATAAACCAACAATATTATTTTGACATCCCACCAATATCTGGCTGTACATATGGTGCAACTAGGGCGGGCTGGAGATACGCGCCCCCTGCTCATCCGTCAGCCAGTCGCGTGGAAGCCAGCCCCATGTGACGCCAAAATCCTCATCATAATTAAGGGGGTCTCTATAGTTCTCCCTATCGACGTAAACCCAGCCCAGTCGCTCGCGCTCTCTGATTAGCCAATCCCACCAGGCACCACAGCCATATCCTCGTTCATGCATAAACCTCCAGTAGCCGTCTTTTCTCTGCTTGTACATATCTTCGCAACTCTGCCTTTCCGACTGCAGGCGCTCGTAATCATTTATCGTCATGAGCCTATCGCACTTGCTGCAGAACCAGCCTATCGGTTGATAACGCCTCAGGTTGTTGCCATTATTGCTGTAACGCACAAATACGCGCTTGAGCTTTGTATCACACCATACAAACTTTGTCTTATGGTGTTTATTTCCGTCCTGTGCAGGTGTCAACATCATACAGTGCATGCAGTTGTCCTCATCATCTTCCTCGCCTATTGCGTTTGGACACAGCCAGACCTTTGGCACATCTAACAATTGATTTCAGCGCATTTATTTTTTGGCATGCCCAAACAATGGAAGCGAATATCAGCGGAAAAAAAGCAATAATACAGAAGCTATAGAAAATAAGAGAAAGAAGAAGAAGAGGCATGCATGCAAGCAAGTTTTGTTTCGTAGGAGACTAATATTAGGAAACAAACAAGGATCAGACCCCACCCATCGTTAACTCCATCCTTAGTCATCACACCTTTTCTAAAACACACGTATATGTTCTTGAGAGCCTGCAGATGATCCAACGCTGCGCTTCCACTCCTGCAAAACCTTCATAGGGTCGTTGGGGTCATAATGCCAGGATATATCAAGTCAGTAACATTCTAATAAATGAAGGCAGAATGCTTGCAGTTTGTGGCTCTTTCATAGTCTTCTTGGAACAAAGGAGAATTCTTGTCTTCTAGCTCTGAATTAGGAATTACGCTCATAATTCCTCGGCGTTTTTGTTATACTGTTGACTAGGTCTTTGTTTGCCGCATGGGCTACTCATTTTGGGTATATCATGTATTGACATATACGCTCAATTTTCATGCATCTATATATCAGCAATAGTATTGCTATTCGCATCGCTGCCTTACTGAGGTCTACGAAGCATTGGAAAAATGGAAGGCGATGTCCCAGCCTGAATTGTGCCAAGTAACTTAAAGCCGTGTCGTTCGTAGAAGGGGATATTCTTCGGGCTTGAAGATTCAAGATAGGCAAGCTTATTCTCGTGGTCACAATAGGTAAGTGTGTGTTGCAATAATGCCGATCCAAATCCTTTTCCATGTCTAAATGGGTCGACGCCCATGATCGGCAAATACCAATGCGGCTCGCTTGGGTGATAGCGACTCATCTGATCAAATACTGCAAACGCATCCTTCTGGATATGCTCAGGCACGGTCTGTTGCAGTACGCTCATCAGCATGTCTTCATCAGATTGGACATCTGGCGGAAGCCATAGTGCTGCACCTATGTAGCTATCAACATAGAAGGCGCTCCCATGTGTAAATGCCTTACCGCCGAATGCCTTGACAAAGCTAGGGAAGTGCTTGTAATACTGCTGTGAATCAGACCATACCCAACGCACCGCTGGATCCATGCTAAATGCCCGCACCAAGACATCAATGATGGATGTCTCGTCTAATGCAGTAGCGTTTTTGATTATTATTGGCGTTGTCATGACCCTATCTAATCCTAAACCCCTCGTTTGCTATAAAAGAGATTCTTTTTTTTGAAAAAAGTGGAAAAATATAAGCGAAGTAAGACGCTAGTTAGAAGGTAGACCTGTGGATGTGAACATGTCTCCGTAACGACACTCTGGTAGATTATAAAAAGAGCAGCCTAGAAAGTAATCTAGTTGGGGTCATGGGTTCAACTCCCACCCAGTCCATTTTTTACTACGAGGGAACTACGGTTTTAAAACAAGCACATTTTGAGTAGTTGTCGGACAAAACCAGTAGTAGCAGCTTGAACATGATAAGAGGGGAGAAGAGTTTTCTGAAGCCTTAGCATCTGCTGGTTCTTCTTCTGTTTTTTCGTACTCGAGAAAAATTGAAAGAAGGTGATAACTCTGTTCCATCTTTAGGACACTCGATAAAAATGCTTCTCAACATCACTAGCAAGCACCAGAAGATTGAACTGTCTGGATAGAAAAAAATAAAAAATTACTATGCACAGCTAGCTAAGAACTGTCGATCAGGAGGCGATGTTAAGCAATAGGTTCTGAGATTAGGCTCAAAAGTGTGACAATTCTCTTCTGATGATCTTATAGGGTCATTTCTGTGTTCATATGACTTACAGGCAGGACCTGTGTCATGAGGTAACTGATTCTTAACAGCACTTGCTGAATTTAGGAATGCTGTAGCCATTAGAGCAGTGAATAGAGTTGACGAAATTATGGCAACTGTAATTCTCTGATTCATTAAACCGTTCAATGGGATTGTTCCTTTTAAGTATTTC
>CAYWRR010000146.1:0-5922 GCA_964460425.1 uncultured Nitrososphaera sp. | reverse complement strand
ATATAGCTCCTTTCAAGTACCTTTCTATGAAAATCCTTTTTCTGTATTGGCCGAGACGATGGATACGATATATCCGCGTATAGCTGTAGGATTGGAGTGTATTGTAAAATGCAATATACGGTTTTCGATCATCTTCTCAAGCCTTCTAGCGACGGTTTTTGATGACATTGAGATCTTTTCGGCGATATCCGAGATCTCCATTCGAGGATTAGCGAGAAGATAGATCTTTATCCTAAAGTCGGTATGAGTAGGCTGCTCCTTAACCCTTAGAAATTCAATAGTTTGACTATGTATCAGGTCTTGACCAACTAAATTGGGCAGTAGTTCAAGCTCTTCTCCCGCCTCTTTCCGGATAGCCAACAGGAATATTGAGATATTGCCTAGGCCATCTACCCTCTCAACTATATCTCCTAACAAACTAAGACTTTGTTTGATATGTTCCTTGTCAACTTTGTTGTTCCTCACAATCAAAAGGCAAAATCTGCTGTATCCGAACACAAGAGGGTTCACCTTGACAAGGAGATTATCGATTACACCACTGTACCGCATTTTGTTAACTCTAGCCTTGATGCTCTTTGCAGTCAAACCTATCTTATTCCCTAAGCTGCTGTAAGATGCCCTACAGTTTCTTGACAAAGAATTGAGTATCTTCATGTCCAGTTCGTCAAATGTAATGCTTATCAAAGCTTTAGATTATAGATATTCCACATTGATAAAAGCTTGATGTCCAATATCGGGAGCATTGTTACCACCAACGATAAGAATAAGCAAGAGATTGTATCCAGTATGTCAGGGAATATGACAGAAGAAAAGATCGCTGTAGTCACAGGAAGCTCCAGTGGAATAGGATTTGAAACATCGCTTCTGTTAGCTAAAAATGGATTTCGCACATATGCGACAGTAAGAAACCTTGAGAAAGCCAAAGCAATAAGCATTATTTCCAACAAAGGCGAGCTGCCAATTCGAGTGATAGAATTGGACGTGGATAGTGAAAAATCAGTAGTGGATGCCATTGATATAGTTAATAATGAAAGTAAGAGAATTGATGTATTAGTTAACAATGCTGGTTATGCAATGGTTGGAGCTTTAGAGGATCTCTCTATGGATGAAATTAAGGCCCAGTTTGAGACGAATCTTTTTGGTGCCATAAGAGTAATGAAGGCGGTATTACCTATTATGAGAAAACAGCAAGGGGGGATAATAGTAAACATTAGCTCAATGGGTGGCAGAATTGGCCTTCCGCTTGAGTCCATGTACCATGGTACAAAGTTTGCGCTTGAAGGTATATCTGAATCTTTGCGCTACGAAACGCAGCCATTTGGTATCAAAGTAGTGCTCATAGAACCTGGTGTTATTCGGAGCAATTTCCTTAACAATGCTAAATTAGGACAAAAGGCGGCCGAGGATATTTCAGCATATGCACAAATGATCCAGACATTGATGAAATCAGGGACTGCTATTTACGATAGAGGTTTGCCGCCAGAAGAAGTAGCGAAAACAATATTGAAGGTCGTAACGATCGATAATCCCAACCTTAGATATGTGGTAGGAAATGATGCAATACAGATGATCGAGGCAAGAAAAGGAATGTCGGATCTGGAGTTTGAGAATCTTGTTAAGCAACAGTTTCTTGTACATTAGAGCCATCGGAACTTATGAATTACCTAACTTTCACGGCATTGCAGACTGTAATATGAGCAATCAATTTCCAAAACCAAAATCTACAATTCTAGGTTCTCTTCCTCTTCCCTTCTTTTTCCTGACACCTATATGAATGGCAATCTTTAACTTATACGACTATCTATAAAATAATTAAACCTTGATTTTCATTTTGCGCCACTCAGTCGAGTCCATTTTCTGAAAGTTTTTCTGTCAGAATTCTGCATACCCATAGAATTTATGTAAAAGGCTAGACGATGGATACCCAAAAAATAACATCACTATCTCTACCATCTCCACCAAGCACAAAATGAAACTCAATTATGGCAAAATTTTGGAGGTATCTGTTTAGAGTGGAGATGATATGTCCTCTGGCGAAGAAGAAGGTGTATCTGCTTGTGGAACAACCGCTGCTGATGACTATGATGAGACAGCAGACGACCACTATAGTGCGTATTAGAATACTGGAATGCTTATAAAAAATTAATTACATCCACCACTTAAACAGTAGAAGGACAAGATCGCTATAGGAGTTCCAAACACCTCATTAACTCCATCTATGTTGTATTGTCACAGGGATCGGACATGAAATTTAATACAGCAGCGCAATCCCACTCTTTGTTTTCTATTTTTCCGCTCTATATGCTCTGAATAAATTACTTGCTGCAAAGCATCCTTTGCATACACTGGCGCGCTTAAACAAGCAACTCACTCGCTATCTTTGTTATAGCAGGGTAGTTGGGGGGTATAGATCGAGTTACATTCCTATTGTGTCTGGATCTATGCTCCAAGTCCTAGTATGCGTATTTCCCATACTATCGATCTCGGTTTTGAACACACCGGTGGTATTATTTAGAAAGGCTAGCTTGCCATTAGGCATTGAACTAATAATCAAAGCACCACGCGCCTCTAGTCCTCCATTTGGGCTTGTTCGACCTATTGCTTGGAAGGTATACGTAGCCATTTCTCCGCTTGATGTGATAGTTAGTACGCCATTCCCCTCTGCGCGAAGTGTTCCATCATGTTTTGGGACTAAAGTATATGTGCTGATGTCTGTTATTGTCTCGCCTCGTATCACGCCCATAGCCGTTATAGAAGATTCAATCTTTGGGACATTTGTTACCTCTATGATTCTCTGGCTAGTAACCTTTCCTTTCTCATCAAAAATGAGGTTGGTGGCGTCACTCATATAGCATTCACTTCCCTTTTCTGAAGAAAAGGCCAATGGGATATAAAAGATAGCTGCTCGCAATGCTATATTGAAAAGCACATCTAAGCTTACACCAAATTAGAGGGTTGTCATAGGAAGTTGTCGGACAAAACCTCTGCTTTACATTGTATTGTTACTGGCTTGGCATCTATTTTCTATAAGTACCGACGTTGCTGTTGATCCGCTCTTGTTGAATAGGATTTGGAGACAACTCTATTCCTAATGAAGGCGTAGTACTAGTTGATGGAAACATAACAGTTGTAGTGTTGCTAGTGATTGTTGTGGCTGCTACTGGAGTAGTAACTATACTTAATGGAACTACTATTATTGCAAGTATGAAGATAGTCGCTGTTGTTGTTGTTGTTGTTGCTATGAAGTTATTTTCCTTTTTGTTATTGAGACGTTATATTATCTCACTCCTAAGCCCTGATACAGGCGACAAAAGAATTCCCTTGAAGGAGTTTGCACGGGCTAATAGTCAAAAATGGGCAACAGAAGCGTGAGGGGTAACAGTGTCCTAGCGGCGTTTGGACCATAGATGTGCCTCTGGACGGATAGTTGAGGGTAGCCATGACCAGGACTGAAAACATTATTAGTCTGGAAAATAGAGATACACGCCTAAGTCTCGAGATGTCAAAGTCATTCGCTGAAGGCATGGGCTGGAGAGTAGCCACATCTATCATCACCTTTTTCGCTTTTATAATAGGCATCATTCTCTGGCTATTCTTCTACGCAGAGAACTTTAATGTCTATCAGAACATTGCCATAGTTGTTGTGATTCTTCTTGGCTTCATCGCTGTAATGGGAGCCACCTGGGCCTCTTGGGGCATGAAGCAGACAGGAGCATGGCGGAATAAGAAAGACGATTCTGAATAAGCAAGCGAAATGGCTCCTTTGTTTTGCTGTCACTCAGGGACTTGTCATACCGCAAGCGATTCTCTCCTCCTACCGAATTCTCCTATCACAATGTGTACTGTGGTTTCAGTGTATAGATGTCGTTACTTATATGATTCCACTGCTTGAATAAAAGGGAAGGATGTTGCACGCCGCTGTGTATACTAATAGACAGAAGGTTCTGAACCACGTGGTCCACAGGTGATAATGGTTGTTTTGAGGGGGGGTTGGTGTAATGGATCTCCTTACACTGTTACCGGCAATCCCACAGTTGCTATAATATGTAATATCGCTATGCATGTTGCAGCAGTCCTTCATGGTGCTGAGAGCATGTCCCAACTGCCTCTACATAGAATAAGGTGACCAGATGAAAAGACCACTATATGGATAGCTACTGACACCAAAAGCTGGTGTAGCCATTCCACCAATTCTATGAAGAGTTTGCCAGGAGTATATGCTCTTAGAACTGCTGTTATTGTTACCATACGACATGAGGAAGTAGGTGACAAAGCATCGATAAAAACTAGAGTGCTTCAGTGCAATACAGTGTAATCGTACGTCTAGGTTAAACAAGAAAGATGTTCTTATTACAAGAGGTGTATATGTGTAGGCATATGAAAGCTATAGTCATATATCACACTCGCTATGGCAATACAGAGCGCATTGCAAAATCTCTTGAAATAGGGTTCAAGGAAGCTGCTGCTGGCGTTGAGGATGTTGTTGTTTGTGTCAATGCAAAAGAGGTACTCCCTGATTCACTCGAAGAGTATGACTTAGTATGTATTGGAGCTCCGACAGAGGGATTTACTGCATCTAAATCAATAAAGGAATTTCTTGAAAAGCTCAAAGGCATTGACCTAGCTGGCAAATCTGTATTTGCATTTGATACAAAACTGGATTCTAGATTATCGGGCAGTGCAGCGAAGTTCATTGAGAAGGAATTGAGTAATCAAGGTCTCATAACTATCGCACCGCGCGAATCTGCAATAGTATTCTCCACAAAAGAAAGAGGTAAAATCACTGGTGCAAGGCTCAAAGAAGGGGAGGAGGAAAGATTTAGGAAGATTGGAATACAACTTGGAAGAGCTCTTGCAGCTAAGACAAGGATGGTTCGCGGATGAGCAGCAGAAGCACTATGAAAAGCCATCGCTATGTATATGTGTGAGTAAATATATGGATTCGCAAAGGGCATTGCCCGGGAGCCGGAAGTGCTGCATAGGATATATCATAATCTGAAACGGATGCTAGATGAACGAACTTTTGGATGATTGGACTCTTCTTCTTCTTGTTGTCTTATTGGGCTCCATCATAGCACTGACAGCACATGTGACCATCATCGTACGACACATATTCAAAGGAAGTATCGCAATTGCTGTGGCCTCCATCGTTGCCATTTTTGCAGGAGTCGGTGGCGCATCCCACGGATCAGGTGAAATCCTGCAAGGTAATATGGCTACAAGTGGAATTATCATACAAGCTTGGCCTGAGCTGACATCATTGGCCTGAGAGCCTGCCATGACACTTATTCCAAGCTTCAGTGTATCCGGGATAGTAACAGCCATCACAGGGATTGCTGTCACAATCTGGGCCGCTACTCGCATTCAGAGTAAAAAAGAGGCTTAGTGCTAATATTACTCTCAACGAGATGCTGCTTGCCGGGGGAGGTCTATACCACCAGCGTTTGGAGTCGTGGATGGAATTATAGGTCTGCAAGCCAAGCAAAGCGATTTGAAAACCTCTAATCATAAAGTATAAAGCTTGCAAAGTTGAACCCCTTTACATGAAGGAATCAAACCCTCTTGATCCCATACTTGTAGAAATACTTTTTTTCGATCTGACTAATTTCTTATTACAATAGATTGCAGGCTTAATCACCATGAAGCCGGCCATCATGCCCGCCAAAAAGATGTATAACTATTGTAGATATGTATAGAATAACGCGGGTACTATTTTGGCCCTGTTCATGCATTGAGTCTCAATTTTGAAGGCTTTTTCCTCAAATCCCTCTTGGACTACTGGAAAATCAGTTAGGGCATACCAAACTCGGATTCGCGAAACATTGATATCTTTTCTGTATTTCTCAGACAGTCTCCTTTTAGATATAATAAAAGGGAAAAGGGAAGGTAGGTCAATCTATTATATGATGAGCAGGACTGCGT
>CAYWRR010000145.1:0-5938 GCA_964460425.1 uncultured Nitrososphaera sp. | reverse complement strand
TACGACGGCTACAACAACAAGAAAGCGAAAGGATGCAAAGTACATATGCTGTAGTGACACCCACGTCATTACAAATAGCAATAGACCTTGGACCTTGCAACGAACGTGAAAGCAGGAGGCTGTTCCCTCTACTAAAGAATGTTAGAATAAGGCACTCCAAGACCCCGGAGCAGACTAAATTGTGTTTATGCTGACAACAATTACCATACTTTCCGTTAGTGATGGTATACCTTGTAGGCAGAAGAGGTATTGTAGGTCGCATCAAAGAACGAGTAAATGTGGAGAGAAGACAAGGCAGACCATGATGTCTCTTTTACTGTGGTACGTATACTAACATTAGGAGTGGCATAAAAAGAGATTCTTTGGGTGGCTAAAGAGTTCCTGCTAGATTCAGACGGGGTACGATAGTTTAACATCAACGTACCTCAGTTTCCTGCAGTTAGGATGTGTCATGATCTTAATGAACAAGGTTTCCAGATGACTTCTGAATGAATAGTTCTTTTGTATTAGTAAATGGCAAATAACAGTAAATCTTCTACATTCCCGAACTCACCAACCTTTGCGCATCTTGCAAATGGGCATCTGAATCTTCAGTGATACCTGCTTGATAGTATACACAGTTTTATACTAGAGGTCCCTTTGCTTCATTTTTTGAAGCTAGTTTGTGTCATGTTGTTATGTTGAGGGTTGATGATGATGAACAAAAATAAAATACATATCATCTATTAACAAAATAACAATTTGAGACATCAGTTGTAGGCTCTGTTAACTTAAGACAATAACAATAGCTAGACCTATCCTAGCATTTTATTGTAGTATGACACACAATAGGACACACCCAGCCATCATCATCAGCTGTGGATTGTACCTATATTTTAGTTCTAGAAGCTTCAGGTTAGAGGCGAGATGTCTGTCTACTGCTGTAATTACAAGGACACATGTCGCCATCTGGAAGTGGGTTCAGAAGTATATTCCAATCTGGTAGATAGATTTAGGATTGATAAGCGTTCAGGCAAGAGAATATTTGTAGATGAAACATTAATCAAAATAGAAGGTCAGAATTATTGGTTGTAGACAGCTTATGAACCGAACCTGAATGTATGTTTAATGATGCATTTATCGAGACAGAGAGAGAAAGGACAATTTTCATATGTTACCAGTTCTTCAAGCGGTTAAGAGACAAGTATGGTAGGAAACCGATATTCACTGACGGTGCACATTGGTATAGCGAAGCTTGTAGATGGTTGAGGCTAGACCATCAGGTATATGGCACTGAACTGAAGAACCTGATGGAAAGGTTCATCCAACAGCATATAAAGGACAGAACAAAATGTTTCGATGATCATTTCCAGTGTAGAAAAAGAAAAGAGAATTGTGATAGGCAGTATGTGTGGAACTGGCTGAAATTATATGTGTATTGTTTCTACACATGAAAATGAACAGGATATGCTTCATGACATTCTTGGTAATGGGAGGTTAAGTTAACAGAGCCCAGTTGTACCTATAGATCGTTTAAATTTCAGATCTAACGAGTCGGATGTGATTTTTCTATGGTCCACTCCAATCAAATGGAATATGCTTGCTAGATCTGCCATTCCACCCCCATTTAAAGCGCATCGCATCCACTTCGTTAGCAACTGCCCTCCCCCATGTAGCAATTGTACCTGGCCCTGTTTCACTTCCAGGCCCGTTAAGAGTCTGTACTCGTTTGCCCTCTGGAGTCATAGGTCCAGTTAATGCCTCAGCCTTGGCGACTACCTTTCCGGGAATCTCTGCACCCCAATAAGAAAGATCATCTGCTACTTCAAACTTGATTGGAACAAAGTCCATCCCTCGCATTTCTCCCATAAGTTTTGCAAATTCAGCCATAAACCCTCCTGCCTTACCAGTGAATATCATCTGCAGAGCATCTCTTTGTTGTTGATCGGCTCGTTCATCAAGGAAGAAGGCTCCTGTGAATTTCGTCTCTCCGGCCCAGATATTACCTTTGAAGTATCCCAGCGCGAGTACATTCAAACCGTCAAGCAGAGTTTCGCCATAATACCCATTTCTAATATGATATGCCAGTACACCTTCACAGTCTCCAAAAGTTGGAGTCTGAGCAAATAGACAAGGACATGGTATGGTGCACTTGCAAACGTCAAACCAATCTCCGGAAACTTTCCATTGCGGGATAGTAGTAGTGGATGCCATATCTTTTAGCTCTACACAAATTATTTAAGGATACATATATTTCACTGTCTTCCTTAAGGATCTTCTAATTTCATCCGCAGTTACTAGCAGTAGTAAAGTATATCACCAATGGTATTATCATACATGAGATCAAAATCTCCTTATTCTAATTACTGCGCCAATTGAATATTACGACCACACCTAATCTAGTCGTCATTTGACTATGAGGCATGTCTGCATTATACTAGTAGGTACCCCTTGGCGCTAGAATTAACACATCGTTTTGAAACTGAAAACACCGAGGCAAAATCTGCTACCTGTACTGTCATGGCACGACCCGATTCATTCCTCAATTTCTGTGAGTTTGTCTCTCGAGTCCCCAATTCTAGCTGTTAGGTTATGACTGTCATCTTTGATATCAATTCTTGTTATCTTGACGGGCAACCATTTTGCTACGTGTTGTGATGGTGTTTGCATCGATCCCCCCTTCCTTGAAAGTTATCTCCCAACTCCCTCTATTGGCTCGTGTTGGCTACATGGCCTTCATATAGCGGAGTCGTAACGTTCCCATCTAGCACGATGGGACCTTGAGAATCAAACTACAATATCACACTTCACCTAGCTATATTAATGCCATTGGACATCCCGTCTTGAATACGCAACATTAATGGGCCAGCACAATATCCCTTATCCATGATCATTAGTTCTTATCTCCAAACCAGCAAGTACAAAGCATATTGCAAATACAGTTTTCTAACATGTTCCCGATAGGTTCCATGCTACGGCTACCTTTGTGTAATTGCTGGCATTACATAATCCATATCTGTCCTCTTGGAATCTACTAAGCTACATTATGTATCTATACAACAAGATGGTTAATCTTATAACTGACCCAAAGAAATGAATTGAGATAGGTCGATAACTTAAAAGTAACAAGTTTGCAGAAAGAGACCAAAGGTTTATGGCAGAATAGCTTGAAAAGACAAAAGTCGCTCACATTAGTTGGGAACTGCAAGCCCTTATCTTGAAATTGTCATTCTTTATGCTTATGTAGCACTATTTCATACTCATCATTTCAGCATGTCCGTTACCTTCATCATTATCCATAGACTCCATGGCTTAACCATTGTGATCTGATGTCATCCCATGTGATTGATCATTAGCAACGCCAGAACCTAAACTATCATCTGATATGTCCATAGGAGGTTCGGGACTAGAGTTACTCATAGTCATATCATTATTGTTGCCATTCATCATTATCGTCATATCACCAGCTCTACCATCTTCAGCAGTCATTGAAGTCGCTGATGACACTATTGATGGAAGCATTCCTGCTGCAACCAAAATCCCCACAAGGGTCAGCCCAACCCCTGCAGCTCTTGCAACCCAAATGCCCCTAGACCACATCTTTTCTCCAAAAACTATTCCGGCAAATATCCCCATCCAAAGTAGGTTCATCCATCCCAGAGCTACCATAAGAAGAAAGTACGGCCAGCAACAACCAAGGCAATATATGCCATGATAAACCCCCATATTCACAGCACCAAGTGTTCCATCTCTCCATCTGCGCATGAAAAAGCTCATGGGGGATTCACAGTATCCAATGCATATTCTCTTCAAAGGAGTAAATTGGTAAATGCCTGATATTATTAGAAGAGCACCAAAGAGGTATTGTATAAGGATAATATTTTGTGTTGTCATCACAGTGCTATTCATCACTATGGACCATCCGAGAAGTAGAGCAATGCCCGTAACGGCCCACACTAAGAGGTAGCATCCCACAAAGATGATTACCTTTAATGAAGGAAATGATGAACCCGCCTTGCGGCGTTCTTCCTGAATTGTGACTGAGCTTTGAATATCTCTATTATTCTCTATATTTGTAACAAACCTGTTATACATCAAGACCATGGGAGTAATGGCTGGAAACATCATCGCAGCCATCCCTGCCGTCCAGCTAGCAGTAAAGAGAGAGATTAACAAAAGGTTGTAGGTGGTCATGGCAACCATCATATCAGGCTGATCAATAGAAGCGATCCATGCTATAGCAGAAGTTGCTATTAGCGATACAACAACTGCTTTCTGGACTCTATTCATGGTTGCAGAAGCATTTATGCTGAACGATATAAAATTTTTGGTTGCTAATCTATCTCATATCACCATCCAGCTTTTAGCTACAGTTATTCCCTTATACAACCACATGAAGTTTCAGGAACTGACGGACAGACAGACAATGGAATTTCATCAGACTGTCTCTTCCCCCTCCTGCTTACACCGGGAGGTCAAGAGCCGATGACAAGATGATGACTGTCAACGGCATATTGGACGTGCCGATGTCCGGATGCATGTAGATGGATATTTGCCATCCAACTACGGATCCCACAAGACTGTCTGGGAGTGCCTCAAGAAATGGAGTTAGAGAGGTATTGGGAAGGCGTTATGGCTTCTATAGTTTCGCATGGCTATCATCATACAGGGTTGGTAGATGCACATGACCTATCAGTCGACAGCAGTTCAGTGTCAGCAAAAGGGGCAGCAGGAAATTGGCTATGACGGTTACAAAAAGAACTAGAAACGAAGCAAAGTACATGCGGTAGTGACTCCCACCTCATTACGAATCGCAATAGACCTTGGACCAGGAGATGAGCATGAAAGCAGGAGGCTGTTCTCTCCTCTAAAAGGAAGGATATCAGAATCAAAAGTATTAGAAGACCCCGGAGCAGAGCAAAGCAGGTTTATACTGACACCAAAGGTACCATATACACCATTGGTTATGATGATGTACCTTGCAGGTAGAAGGGGTATTGCAGCGTGTATCAAGGAACAAGTCAACAGGAAGGAGATGAAGGAGACCTGGTAGACTACCACATCTCTTTAAGTATGGAACGTACACCAAAACTAGAAGTAGTGTCAAGAGATTTTTCTTTAGCTGGCTGAAGAGCTTACATTGGATTCAGATAAGGTATGACAGACTTGTATCAACATACCTTGGGTTTGTGCAACTAGGATGTGTTATGATTCTAATTAGGAAGGTTTCCAGATGACTTCTACTATTACCTTCCAAAATGAAGCACTAGATCTCATAAACTAATTCTGCTTACAGCCTTCTTGACCTACCATGTAATAACTTGCTGATATACTATCAGTAATAGTACTATCCTCGCGATTTATCCCAAGTAATAGACGCAGCTATAAAATATTTCTATAAGTGAGATTTGGTGCAACAAGATAATTAGCCCAGATACCCTTCAATCTATATAGCAATATATTTATCCATTTGAAATTTCTATTGATCAGAAGGTGCTAGATGATACTTATGGCTGACAGAATCAAGTGCTCTCATATACTTGTTAAGAAACAAAGCGAAGCCGTAGCAATAATAGAAAGATTAAGGAAAGGTGAATCTTTTGCAAACCTTGCAAGAGAATTATCTATTGACAAGGGAAGTGGCAAACGGGGTGGGGATTTGGGGGTTTTTGGAAGAGGTATGATGGTAAAAACATTTGAAGAAGCAGCATTTAAGCTTAAGAAAGGAGAAATGACACAAGAGCCAGTTAAGACAGAATTCGGATACCATATAATTAGGAGAGCAGGTTAACCAAAGAAAGGAGAATGCAGAATAAAATTGGATGCTTATCTGGAAGAAGAACTTTATGACCTAATTACCTATTGCATACAAAATCCCAATGCTTCAGATTTTGAATCAAAGAAACACAGAGTGCAAGAAATTGGCAAGGAGTTGTACACAGATGGTGGAGCTGATGCT
>CAYWRR010000144.1:0-6048 GCA_964460425.1 uncultured Nitrososphaera sp. | reverse complement strand
AAGATTAAAGATAGAATCATCAAATTTCTTCATCGATATAATACAACCACGTACATGTCATGCAGCAAATCAAGGCATTTCCTTTTAATACATGAAATTTCTGAACGTTCTGATTCTGGTAAGTTAAAGATGGATCAATCCCAAATTCTTTGAAGATTATATCTTATCTACTACCGAGTTACAGAAGCACCACATCAAAAGTATGTTTGCTCAAATTAGAAGATGATGCGGAATTATATTTATGCATGCATGTGTGTCAGAGGGTCTAATAAGATCGGGTTCATTTGTTTTAGGTAGAAGATCAACGCATATGACGCAGTTACGGTCACCACATCATAATACCATTAATCTATATAACTATCGATATAGGATCAGATATTTAATAAAACATGAAGAATGCATGGACTAGATATATGATGCGTAAATGGGATGGGTCCCAGCGTAGAGAACCATATTGGGCAGCTACGATGGTGCCAAGGCATAGAGAGGAGATCATTGAAGAACTATAGGACTACGATGCAGATCTTGAGCCAGAAAAATGGGTTCTTGAAAAGAGAATTAAAGATTTTAACGCAAAGGGAAAAGAAGAAAAGAAAGAATAAGCAAAATAAAAAAGATGAGAAGACGAGACTATTGCAGCTTCGGTCCCTTTAGGGTTGGTATTATTCCCCAGGGGCTCCTCAAACCATTTATCCTTAAGCTGCTTTCTGAAAGACCTATGCATGGATTTGAAATAATGGGAGAGATATTCCAACGTACATTTGGAATGTGGCACCCCGGTCCATCATCCATCTATCCTGCACTAGTACAGCTGGAAGAGGAGGGATATATAGAGCCAACCATTTCTCAACAAAAAGAGGGCAAGTCTACTAAAGGAGGAGGAGAGAAATCGAGAAGACCGTACCGCATAAGCAGGAAAGGTACCGAGGTACTCAAAGACTATGAAAGATTCAGGAGAGAGTGGCTCGAGAATGTTTCTCAGCTAAGAAGGATATGGCTCTAAGCCCTGAGTTCCTCGCTTTTCAAGCTAGGTCGACATAGCTTAGGATGGTCTATCGCTTATGCGGATCTTGATGTGTTACCCTTGATTGTATGACTTTAAATAGCTTAAATTGTATCAAAATTGCTATGTCCGCCATATGGATAAAGATATTGCCTTGCAGATGTTTGTGATGTAAATCCCAGTTAATTTCATCAATATTTTTCTTTGGCGTCATCCTGGAATATTTCAGGAAGAGCCCTGGCCGCCTCTATATCTGGTATAACAAAAGTTATTTTCTGCCATGATATATGCCAAAAAGATGAGGAGGTTTTTGCTATCCTATCATGGTCATGGTAATAGTTAAATTCAATCATCTTCGTGCTTGGAATTACAGTCCTAATCAATTCATCTATATATATATTTTGTAATGTATATCCAGAAGTAGAATACTAAAAATGGAGCGTACAACAAGCTTTCCTGTTTTTGTTGTAGAGTGTCTGATATGGCACATCCTAGTCTCTAATAAACTCGTTTAGTTCGTTAATAACCCAGCCTCAGATGAATCCGGCATAAAAAACCTTCAGAAAATAGACTTGATGCATCATAAGATTCAGAATAAGAATATTAAAGTCAAGTTTTGCGTACATCTCTTTATTAATTATACATAGCGTTTGACGGAGGTCAGGATGGAATGCAGCTGAAAATTTAAACCCAACCTGCGAATAGAATGTAGTAAATGATTCCAATATTATAA
The DNA here is from genome assembly GCA_964460425.1 of uncultured Nitrososphaera sp. GTDB lineage: Archaea > Thermoproteota > Nitrososphaeria > Nitrososphaerales > Nitrososphaeraceae > Nitrososphaera. The sequence continues at coordinate 4,312 of CAYWRR010000144.1, read as the reverse complement.
TCATCTGCCTTGCTGTTAGCTACAGCACCATACAAGCTAGTATTTTTGCTAGTTACAGACACTAGAGCCGCAACATTTTGTGCCCTTCCATGACTAAACATATGAAGCTGATCAGCTGGTTTATGTGACCAGTATGCAGACAGCAAGAGAAACGCCGATACCAGAATCTCGCCTACTTTCATGTACAGCTGTGCTAGAAGGGCTTGAAAATTTGTCAAAAGATCTGCTGCTAGCTGCAATGCAAGGAGAGCAGCGAAGCTTATCATAGCAATTTTGATGTTGCGCTTATCCTCTAAATAATCCACATTTTCATCGCTGTGCGTTACTCATCCAGTCTCTTTCTTCTAGGTATTCAATTAGCCTTAATAGCTCCTCAATTCGTGCCTGTCCCCCGGCGTCCTTCTTGCATATTTCGTAGTGTTTTTGCAATCTTTCGTCTTCATCCTTAGACAAGCTCTTTTTCTCTTCAACCAAGTCAAAGAAGTTGTCCTCCTTCCAGGTATGATCTGTGACAAATACAGCGTAAGACTTTAGGAATCTTGCTACTGGCTCTCTTGAATCAATGCCATTCCTCCACTCTTGCAGGTGCGATCGTAGCATTCGCGCAATCCTTCTACCAAGCTCGTGCTCTATCAGGAACTTGCGGATATCCTCTGAAAAGTGATCTTTGGTCTCAGTTTCGGGAAAATATGCCTTTTCTTCTTTCCCGTGATGGAACCTGTCAACAAATTCTTCAATCACTACTGAAATTATCTCCATGTCCTCTATTGGTACATTAGTATTACCATACAATCTGTTAGAGCATGTTTGCGCAATGTCTCTTATTCTCCTGACTGTAAGATGGTCAAGCTTCAGGTTGGCGGTTGCATTGGTGTTCATGAGCTAATTGCACAACCAACAAAAATGGGTCAGCTATGCTCCAATAGTGCTAGCAGTAGCAGCGGCCTCTTTGGCCTCGGCTTTGTGTTGTGCATGACCCTCGGCTCCTTTACCGTGTAAGCCACCACCACCACTCTTGATACACTCATATAGATGTACTGCAAATAGCGCAAATCGCAGCATTGCGTGAACATAATCCCTTGCTGCTTCAATATCATTTTCATTGAAACCCTTCTTGGAAATTGCGTGCTCAAATCTCTCATGCAGTTATTCTTTAACTGTGTCAGCTAGAAAGTCGATTACCTTATCAGGATCTTCTATTTCTATTGCTTGGTCTGCCATAGGAACAGCTGGCGACTCCAAAGTTCCAGCGGGCTTTATTCCAGTATAAGGTGCTTCTTCCCCTTCTCTATTCAGGCGAATAGTACTTTCAAAAAACCATAGATCTGCCAACTCTCGGATCTCCTTTTTACTGGTTCCTTTCCTGACGGTAAGGGGCCGTTCAAATGCCTGTTTCAATTCCTCTTCTGATTCCTTGTGAATCCAAGGAAGAATCAAGTTTACATTGCCCGTTTCAAGTGCCGATATAGGTGCTTTGACAACAAGACCATCCAACATATCACAATGTGGTATCATATCTAGCCTAATTTTTTGTATTTATCATACTTAAGAACATTGAATTTTCTGCAATGCACTGCATTCCTCAGAATAAAGAAAAAGGTAGAATTTGCCAAGAATAAAATGAACTTCAAAAACAACCAATATAATAGCAACTATTGCACAAGAGATTCTTGTACCTTAGACGGATCGAAGGCGTCCGACATAGCCCTGACCAAGGCAATAGAATTTGCCAGTTGCAGAACTCTGAAATTATCTTTCCAAATCCAGTGGATGACCTTTGTTCTACCTGATCACACACTTGTATTTCTTGGTGAAAAATCTCCCTTAGAAGAAGAAGAAGGGATGCAATGATAAATTGAGTGCTTTTCTTTTCGGAGTTCAATTATTTTGGAATTCTGGACAGTAATAGGCAAGTATAGAGCTGCTCTACTAATTGCTCATCTAAAAGTTTAAAGCTAGCTTAGATCTCGTTAAAGCCAGAACCCTTCTAAAAGAACTAATAGTATATGGGGGCTCAGAGGAATTCATGAGAAAAACCTTCAGAAATAGACTCGATGAATAGGGCGACAGAATGAAATTAATGGGTAGTTGTTTTATATATGTCCATATTAGTTATGAATTGCTATGGTCCAGGTATAGGACATATGTTATATCAGCGCTTATAACACGCCTTAATCCCAGAATGTCACTAGGTTTAACATGGCGAAAACTGATGCTGCTTGTCTTTAGCGATATCTCTATAGGGAATCCAGACCAAGGTGAACAGCTAGGCACGGCATGATAATAAATTAAATTATACACATTAAACAGTATTGTTCACTACTAAGCTTAGTCCAAAATATATTATTGTATTTCTCTGCTGTTATTTACTTGCCTAATTAAGAATACATGTGATGTATGTTGATGATGTGTAAAGGTATATGCGAACGATATAAGGCTTTGAGGCCGGCTGACGGTTCTGGAAGAAGATATTCTGCTGGACAGAAAAGGTGCGCGATGTGTGAGATATTCATAGAGTGGAACGGCGGAGTATTGTGTCCATGCTGTGGCAGCAGACTCAGGACAAAGCCTAGGAATACAGCAGATAGAAAAAGGGTTACTATGGATTTATCAAATACTTCCAACAAGATGCTGCAACAACTGCGTATACTCTATCGTTAGCTCTGCTGCTCTAAAGCGATGATTTACATATACATCGTTATGACCTTATGAAACCGATATGTATGTTCAAAGATCAAACTAATTTTTGCTTGGTAAGCAAATTGGCAAGAATAATCCAATGGTCGGCCACAAGCTCTGGTGCAAAGGATCCTACTACATTAGAACGTCGCCGCGAAAGGCTAATTTGCATGTGTGGTTTAGACAAGTAATATAGGAGCTAATAAACAAGCTTTTACAATTAAAGCTGGCGTGGAGATTCTAAAGAAAAAATTCAAAATCGAGGCACAACCGGTGCCCCAGAATGAAGAGAGGTCAAGTTATTTCGTGAAGTTTCTTCCAAAGGGTTTCTCTTTACTTGCGTGATAGCTTGGGAAGGTTCATTTATTTTCTATTTTCTATGATTTTAAAGCGATGTAACAAGCGGACCAATTCAAAGAGCACTACTATAGCAATAAATCCTATTATGATAATGACACCAATCATAATAATGATCCAATACTAGCATCAAAAAGATCGAATCCTGCCTTCTCTAGCTAACAACAAGAGGTAGGTTTTAACAGAGGTGACCAATCGACGTCTATATGCCTTTGAATTAATGCCTTTGAATTTGCCACAATCCTTGTCGTATCTGGATCGCGTCGTATTAATTGTGCTAACTCTATTTCATTGTCTACTGCAAAGCAGTTGTAACCTTCTTTAAAGTCACAGTACTCAGGCTTGATATCACTACCCTCTATCCATTTCCTATGCAGAATTAGTGCACAATCGTTATGTATTGCTTCTAGGAAAGTGTACTGTGTGCCGCCGCCATCGTGCTTAAGTATCGACAGGTCAACAACGAATTTTGCCCCTGCAAGTATTTCAGACACGATCGAAAAAGACTTACAAAACATTCCACAAAAATACTTGCTGAAATCGCCTTGAAAACCTCCAAGCAAACTGTGAACATACACTCTGCTTGGACAGCCATATAGTTTGATTGCGTCAAGCTTATCTAGAATCTTATTAGCCTTTATTATGATATCCGTATTCTTTTCAAAACTAATTCTAGATATCGATACTGCTCCCCGCCTTTCAGCCCTATTAATGACTGGATAAGGATAAAAAGGATGATAGAGGAAAGCGCAATCAAGCCCATAGCTGTTTCGCACATAGTCCTGCACAGTTCTTCTAATTGCAACCAATGTCCAATTCTTAAGGTATGGAGCTGTTCTGTATGATACGTCACGGTGATCATGAATTACAAGTAGTATATCCTTTAGTCTGTCTCTAGACCGTCTATTTAGCTCAAGTAATGCATGGAAATAGTATTCCTTGAAGATCGTCAAGAAAGGGTATCTTATCTTAGCCAAATCGGAAGGAGATACGTTTTGATAGTGTAAACCGTAGCCAAATTCTCGCAATTTCTTTTCAGATATTTTGGCACAACGTAAAACGGTGTTCGGATCTAATATGTTTGTAGCGTAGCTGTGGCTTGTATTTCTGCTATTATTAAATACTCCGAGCTTATAGATTAGATGAGCTGTAAATGTAGTGGCTCCTCCATAAAGATACTTATGCAGGTAGATGAATTGTGTCTTTTCTATTTTCTCCAGTTTTGTATCCAGAAACTCCTTGTGCACAACAATCTTTCGATTGGTTCCAACAGGCT